>NZ_CP032095.1 GCF_003544875.1 Vibrio alfacsensis | reverse complement strand
ATCTTTCTCCACCTCGTAATCGCAATAAGTATATCCCTTATTTTTGAGTGTGGTAGTAAAAATGAGGGATATTTTAAAAACGAGACGTGTGCAACTTTTGTACAAATTGGGGGCGGGGCGATCTGGAAAAGATTGGGGTGGATAAATGAAGTATGGATAGTTCAGAAATAGGCCTTTATCGGAGTCGATAAAGGCCTTGACGCTTAGTCGTGATAGGCTGTGGCCCCTTTTGGCACGTAGACTCCTTCGCACTTATCTAAGAATTCTTGTTTGCGTGCTCTTGGATTGTAAAATTGTTTGTACCAAATACGAGCTTTCATAAACGGACCGTCACTTGGTAGGAAAAGACCGTTCAAGCACGCCGCTTTGTTGGTCCACACTTCGAAGTCCTGCGCAAAAGCAAGTTTACTGGCCTCTTGAAACTGGCGAGCGGAGATGGTGTCCTCGACGCTTGCTTTTTCTTTTCCACTTGGGGATTTGACTAATAACCCATGCCAAACATGGACCTTGCCATCCTCAACTGGTGTATGTGTGATCATCAGGACAGACTCATAGTAGCCTGTCAAATTAGACAGCAATACGCCTGGCCCATGGTAGGTCGTGATAGTGTGTAGGACAGGACTTACGCCGTCATCCCCGACGAGTGTTCTATGTGGGCCACATTGACGTTGAATCGCTTGGTAGCCTTTAAATTCATTTTCATAACGTTGAACGGTGGAACCGTGAATAGGACTTAAATGGCCGTAATCACAAATGTTATCGATGATTTCTTGTGGGTGCTGTTCAAGCTCGCCTAGGTCATCAAATTTCCATTGTACCCACGCTTCGTCATCCCATTGTGGTAATGATGGGTGGTCCCATTCTGGATCGCCATTTTCTGGATCGTACCAAACCCAAATTGCGCCCATGCTTTCCACTACCGGCCAAGATTTGACACACGCTGTTTTAGGGATTGGACCATCATGGTAAGGAATATCGTCAACTTTACCATCTGGACCAAAACGCCATGCATGATATGGACAGCGGATACCATCTCCATCGATATTCGTGCCACCTCCATCAATGATGACGTAGGAAGTATCATTTTCGGCGGCTAAATGTGTTTTCATGTGCGGACAATAAGCATCAAGTAATACAACACGTCCAGTCGCTCGTCCTCGATATAGGGCAAAATCACGGCCAAAAAATCGAACGGCAACGGGTTTAGGTTGGTTGATGTCTTCAGAAGTCGCGATCATGAACCAGCCTCTTGGAAACGTAAATTCCCCTAGGCGGTAGTCTTCGGTTTTAGCCATGATTTTCTCCTTGTTGGTAATTTGTATCCGCTATATTCGGCTCTGCTTTGTGCGCATTTGAAAGAGTAGGGGATGCAGATTTGTTTAAGTGCTCGTCATCTTGTAATGGTCGATAGTAGAAAGACGAAATCAGATAAAAGAATGCTGAAAGTAAAAATAGCGAGAATGTCACTAAGAGCGCATTGGCGAGGCCATTGTCACCAAAATAGTCACTGAGCCCGCCGGTAAGAAGTGGCCCCAGTCCCGCTCCAAATAAGGTTAAAAATAAATTGAGTAAGGCGGCCGCACTTGCTCGCTGACTGGAACCGACAATTTGGCTGACTGCCGCATAAGACAAGCTAGGCCACCATGAATTAAAGAAAGCGAAGAGCGCAATAAATATGAAGCTAGGTGAAATTGCGAACCCGAGCAACTCGATGCTGAGATCTGATGGCCATAGAATCAACGCAATACCAGCAGGGAAACTCAGTAAAATACCTAGCATAGGGAATAGTATCTGCCAGCGATATTGCTTTTGAACTAAGCGATCGCAACATACGCCGCTAAATAGGCTGCCAATACAGGCGCTGACACCGCTTGCAATGCCAAAAATCAAACCAGCGCTCGCCAATGACATTTCTTGAGTACGAACTAAATACGTCGGTGCCCAGATCACATATCCGTATCCGGCTGTGCCTGCTAATGCACAGCCTAAAGCGAGCCAGATAAACCCTGGCGCAGCTATAATAGAAGACAGTTGCGAACGCAGTGAATGGTGGGGTTGAGCTGACTCTTGTGGCGCTTCGGTGCTTCTCTTTGGCTCTATACCAAAGAAGTAGAGCAAAATGGCAAGTACAATGCCGGGAGCTCCAAATACGAAAAACACCATACGCCAACCATATTCTTGCGCAATCCAACCACCAATGATCATCGCAAGCAGCAGGCCAAGATGCGGGCCCATCATGAATATGCTGATCACTAATGAACGACGGTTTTTAGGGTACAGCTCAGAGAGCATCGAAATTGAGGGTGCCATTCCGCCGGCCTCGCCTACCGCAACTCCCATTCGTGCGAGTAACGCCGTCCAAAAACTTTGTACTGCACCACAAAGAACCGTCGCAATACTCCATAGGCCACAACAAATTGCCACCATATTACGACGATTTACGCCTTTATCTGCGATGTGGCTGAGCGGCAAGCTAAGTAATGAGTAAACGGTTGCAAAAGCGAGGCCTGAAAGTAGCCCCATCATGGTGTCTGATGCGCCGAATTCTTGTTTTATCGGTTCAATGAGAATCGCTATTACATTACGGTCAATGTATGAAAAGACGTAAATCAGAGCGAGAAGTAACAACGTGGTATGGGTCCGCCAATTTACGTTGTTATTTGATGATGGAATCATACTTCTCTCCTATCCGTAAGAAAGCCACCGGAATGATCCGGTGGGCCATGTTTTAAACATCATCATCGGGATCACGGCATTGGAAAGCGAAAAGAACGCGCTTCTGTCAGTGAGCCTGTCTGTTGTAGATAGAAGATAGAGTGTTTGGAATTTTAAACATCGTCCTTTTGGACGTATTACTTCCCCCAAGATTTGTTTACATTTTGATAACGTGCCGATTTGGGTGAATAAATTAGAGAGGAAACTTCGTGACGATTGAGCGTTTACAGCCAGTAAAATCCGAACCTCAAGAGCAAGCGCTTCGCTACATTCTTGCCTCTTCGAAGTTCGGTGTACTTGTTCCTGTCTCTGATGGAATTTATTTGCTTCGTATGCCAATGGACTTAGGTTTGGATCACATAAACGTTTATCTATTGGAAGATAATGATGGTTGGTATGTCGTTGATACTGGGCTGGCCAGTGACAAGGTGAGAGATATTTGGACTCGTATCGCTGCGGACTGTTTCGCGAACAAACCGCTTAAAGGGCTCATTTGTACTCACTTTCATTATGATCATGCCAGCCTCGCTGATTGGTTGATGAAGACGTTTAATATTCCCCTCTATATGACGTCTGGGGAATATTTATGGATGAGAACCTTGGCCGAATCTCGACAAAAAAGAGTCAAGGAAACGCTCAACCCTTTCTATTTATCTCATGGGGTGCCAAGTGAGGTTATTGATAAGATTCTGGCGATGGTCGAACAAGACACTTTGTCCGCTCTCTACCCAACAAAATACTGCCGCGTGCGAGAGGGTGATGTGTTTACTATTGGTGAGCGATCTTGGCAAGTGATGATTGGAGAGGGGCATTCCCCGGAGCACATCTGTCTTTATCATGCTCAGGACGGATTGTTGATTGCAGGTGACCAATTGCTTCCTGATATCAGCAGTAGCATCTTTGTGAACGAAATAGAACCTGATGCCGACCCGCTGCGTGGTTGGTTAGCATCATTGAATAAATTGAGTGCGCTACCCGATGATACACAGGTGCTGCCCTCTCACGGTGGCTTGTTCGTTGGCATCCAGCAGCGCTCGAAAGAACTGCATGCCTTGCATCAGAAACGACTCAATCGATTATTGGACACACTAAAAGATCAAGGTGACTGTTCGTTATATCAGTTAATGCGGAGTTTGTTTTCTCGAGAAATGAATGCCATGAATACCATGTTGGCATTAGGAGAGACAGCTGCTCACATTAACTATCTACTCAATGAGACAAAGCTAGAAAAACAGATAAGTGCAGATAAGGGTGAGATAACTTACCGCCTGACATTTGCTATTGATTCGCTTACCTAAAGGAGATTGGTCTATGGAACGGGATGTCCCACTCAGCCAGTTAGTGGCGCAACTTACCTCAGATGAGAGCCCATTTGCGTTACAGCAAGACAGTGATGGTGTGTTCGCATACCGTAACGCCCCGATTAGTTTGCCACAGGTAATAGAGACGGCAAGACGTGACGATGACGCCTGCTTTATGGTTTACCAACAAGATCGTTGGAGCTTTCAACGCTTTTACCGAGAGTTAGATACCTTGTCTCATTGGATGGTTGCACAAGGTATTAAGCAGGGCAGCGTTGTTGCTATCGCGTGTCGAAATCGCCCTGAGTGGGCAATCGCATTTTGTGCCGCAGCTCGTATTGGCGCTATTCCAGCCCCTTTGAATAGTTTTGGACGTAAAGAAGAGCTCCAAGCTGCGTTAGAAGATATACAACCTGCATTGCTAGTCTGTGATAAAGACCGTTTTGTTAGAATAGAGGGTGACACGAGTGTTGCGGGATGTCGCATCATCGTCGTGGACGACAAGAACAATAACGATGATTTAGCGATGGCTTATCAAACGATCATTGAGCAAGTGGACACAACTGTCGAACCTTTACCAATGCCGGACGTGAGTAGTGATGACTCTGCGCTGATTTTGTTTACCTCAGGTACAACAAGCCGTGCTAAAGCGGTGGTATCAAGTCAAAAAGCGGTGTCCCAATCTTTGTTCAATATTGACTTTATTTCTGCTCTGTCGGGAATGAGTTCTCCAGAAAAGTAAAAATCATGGAAAAGGCATGTCTCCAGTCATTTTGTCAGCAGTGCCTCTCTTTCATGTTAGCGGATTGCATGCTCAGTTTTTGACGGCGTTACGTAATGGCACGCGCTTGGTGTTTATGCACAAGTGGGATACAAATGCCGCCTACGAATTGATGAAAACCGAGCAAGTGACCCAGTTTAATTGTGCTCCATCAATGCTACTTCAGCTCTTTAGAGAACCGCACCCAGATAAACAAGCCATGATACAGCAATTGATTGGACTTGGTTTCGGTGGCGCAGGTGTGCCTGAATCGTTAATGGAACATGTATTTAAGGTCATGCCGGATCAGATGATTGGAATTGGCTTTGGCATGACGGAAAGTAATGGCGTCGCATCCGCAGTTTCCGGTGATTTATTTCGCCAGCATCGAGACAGCTCAGGTGTGATCTCTCCTATTATGCAAGTCAAAATCGTGGACCCGATTGGGCAGGAATTACCGCCAAACGAAGTTGGCGAGATCTGGCTTAAAGGGGTTTCTGTCATGAAAGAGTATCTAGGTAATCCTCAAGGAACCGCCGAAGTGTTACGCGATGGTTGGTTA
The DNA here is from genome assembly GCF_003544875.1 of Vibrio alfacsensis. Classification (NCBI taxonomy): domain Bacteria; kingdom Pseudomonadati; phylum Pseudomonadota; class Gammaproteobacteria; order Vibrionales; family Vibrionaceae; genus Vibrio; species Vibrio alfacsensis. Next base: position 171,042 of record NZ_CP032095.1, on the reverse strand, counting down.
GCCACTGGGGATCTAGGCTATCGCAACGAGGATAACTTCCTATTTATTGTTGGTCGTTTGAAAGAGCTAATTAATCGTAATGGAGAGAAAGTATCACCCCAAGAAGTGGAATCTTGTCTCCAGCGAAATAGCGCAGTGAAAGAAGCCGCCGTGTTTGGTATTGAAGATGAAATGACAGGAGAAGCGGTGATTGCAGTGGTGTCTCTTGTTCAACATGAGCATATCACTGAAGCGCAGCTCAAGCATTTTGTTTCCGAGCACTTAGCGAGTTACAAAGTTCCGTCTCAAATCCATGTCCTTGAACGTGAATTGCCGCGAAGTCCTGCGGGCAAATTGCTCAGAAAAGAAATCAAGCGTGAATTCTCGGTAAAGACTGACGCGATTCTTGCGGCAAGTTAATGCGATGGCAATTTCGGAATTTAGCGGATCAAAAGGATAAGGGATGAAACAGACAGAACGCTCAGTATCTTCGTTGCAAAGTTACGATGTCGTGGTGGTAGGCTCGGGTGCTGGAGCCATGTCATCGGCTATTGTTGCTGCTGACCAAGGTTTATCGGTGGTAGTTATCGAAAAAACAGACAAGTTTGGGGGGACATCGGCGCTTTCTGGCGGTGGTATTTGGATCCCAAATAACGACCATTTTAAAGCCAAAGGTGGTCAAGATAGTTATCAACTCGCGATGACGTATTTGCAAGCGTCTACTCAAGGTGATGTCGATAAGAAAAAGCTCGATGCCTACTTAGATAATGCGCCGAAAATGATCCGCTACTTAGAAACCCATACTCCGGTTTCTTATGCTGTTGCTGAAAAATATCCGGATTACTACCCACATTTAGATGGGGCATTGCCAGGTGGCCGAACCCTAGATCCAGAGCTGTTTGATACTTCATGTTTGGGAGACGAAATTGACCATTTGCGTCAAGCCTCTCGCTCTACGTTACTGATGGGAAAAATTGCTTGGACCGCAAGAGACGCGCACAAAGCCATGGCGCGAGAGCGAGGTTGGCGTTGGTTACTCTTACGTCGAATGTTGCGTTATCAATTTGATTTTCGCCAACGTAAAAAAGGTAAACGAGATCGCTTCGCTGGTCTTGGTAGCTCCTTGGTCGCATCATTACGAAAAGGTATGCAAGATCGCGAAATTCCTTTGCTGCTTAATACCGCGTTAACCGATTTAATGGTTGATCACGGTCGGGTTATTGGTATTGAAGCGAATCAGAATGGACAACCCATTGTTATTCGTTCGAATAAGGCGGTGATACTGGCAAGCGGTGGTTTTGAGCAAAACCAAGCGTTACGTGAAAAATACCTTGCCCAGCCCACTCAAAAATCATGGAGTGCCACTCCGAAAGATGCGAATTCTGGCGCAGCGCTTGAAGCTGGCATGCGACAAGGCGCTGCAACGGATTTGCTTGATTGGTGTTGGTGGTCGCCCACGTTTTCAGTTCCTCGTGAAAAAGAATCTCGAGGGGTATTTGCTGAGCGAGCATTCCCTGGTGCGATAGTGGTAAATGGCTTAGGTAAGCGCTTTTATAACGAAGCTGCCCCGTATTTGGAATTTGGCAAAGCGATGTATCAAGACCATCAGCAAACCGGTGGAAAGAACATCCCTGCTTGGGTCATTTTTGATGCGAAGTTCCGATTCAACTATGCGATGGGCCCTTTGATGCCCGCACAAATTATGCCTGATAGCCGATTGCCGAAAGATTGGCATGAAAACTTGTATTGGAAAGCGGACTCATTAGAGGAGTTAGCGCAACAGATTGATATCGATGCTGATGGGTTAAAACAGACGGTTCAAAGAGTAAATAAATTCTCTCAGATTGGAGTGGATAGTGATTTTGGACGAGGTGGAAACGTATTCGATCGCTACTACGGTGATATGAACATTAAGCCCAATCCATGCCTTGCCCCTATTGATAAAGGTCCGTATTACGCAATGAAACTTCAAGCCGGCGATATTGGAACAAAAGGTGGTTTAGTTACCGATGAAAATGCTTGTGTGTTACGTGATGACAAGACACGGATTGAGGGACTATTCGCGATTGGGAACTGCTCTGCCTCAGTTATGGGTAAAAGTTACCCGGGGGCGGGATCGACATTAGGCCCGGCGATGACGTTCGGGTATATCGCTGCTCGTTATATTGCAGAAATGAAAACGAAATCGGAACTGTCTGAGCATCAACGTACGGTTGCATAACGCATGTGAGTGAGAAAAAGAGAAATAACATGGATAAGTTAGCCATTGAGCTTCAGGCCGATACGATCCCAAGTATCGTGGTTGAAGCTGCATCTAAATATGCGGAAATAACCGCAATTCGTGATGGTAAAGAAAGCCTCTCCTATGCAGAGTTACCTAGCAAAACGTTTGAAGTCGCAAAAGGATTGATGAGTTTGGGGGTCGAAAAAGGTGATCGCGTTGCGATTTGGGCTCCCAATTCACTGCGTTGGATTTTAGCCGCCATTGGATTGCAAATGGCGGGGGCAGTTTTAGTCCCCCTCAATACGCGAATGAAAGCATTAGAAGCTCAAGCGATCATCGAGAGAAGTGGCGCAAAGGTTTTATTGTGTGTCGGTGACTTTCTTTCAAAAGATTATGCGTACGAAATACAACAATCTGCACCTACGTGCCTTGAAAAAATCGTTGTCATGAGTTCAAGGGCAGCGCCGCTCAAGCCCCAAATGCTTGATTGGGGGGACATGATATTTCGTGGTGGCGCTACATCAGAATCACAATTACTCGAACGCTTGGCTGATCTTAAACCGAGTGACGCATCAGACTTGATGTTTACTTCTGGTACAACGGGTAAACCAAAAGGAGTGGTCAGCGTTCACAGTGCGTGTATTCAGGCTTTTCGAGAGTATGTTCGTGTATTGAAACTTAAACCCGGCGAGCGTTACTTAGTTATCAATCCATTTTTTCATACATTTGGCTACAAAGCGGGGTGGGTCGCAGGTTTACTGGCCGGAGCGACAATTTTACCCGAGCAAGTCTTTGATGCCGATACCGTATTACACCGAATTGAATCCGAGCGTATCAATATTCTTCCGGGCCCGCCGACGCTGTATTTGTCGCTGTTGGCGCATCCAACGTTAGAGCATAGAGACTTATCAAGTTTGCGCGTTGCTGTTACTGGGGCATCAACCATTCCTCCGGTTCTGATTGAATCCATGAGAAATACATTAGGCATAGAAACGGTCACCACTGCTTATGGGCTGACAGAATGCGGTGGTCTAGCGACAATATGCGACCCGGCATCATCAGCGGATGTGATTGCTCAGACGAGTGGATCTGCCATTGATGGCACAGAGGTAGCGATTTTTGATCAAGATGGAAATGCATTACCTAAAGGCCAATCAGGGGAAGTCTGTATTCGCGGGTTTCATGTGATGAAAGCGTATTTTGAAGACCCTAAGGCAACCGCTGACACGATAGACGAGAACCATTGGCTGCATACCGGTGATATCGGGGAACTTGATGCCGACGGCAACCTTAAGATTACGGGACGCATAAAAGATATGTTCATTGTAGGTGGGTTTAACTGCTATCCCGCGGAGATTGAAGCGGCACTGGCTGAGAATCAGCAAATTGAACAGTCGGCCGTGATAGGCGTTCCGGATGAGCGAATGGGTGAGGTTGGTTGTGTTTATATCGTGGTTAAAAATGGTTGTACGTTAGACGAGGCGGAAGTGATCCGTTGGTCTCGAGAGAGGATGTCAAATTATAAAGTCCCTCGTTACGTCCGATTTGTTGACAGCTTGCCTGTCAATGCATCGAACAAAGTACTCAAGAACGAGTTGGTTCAACAGTTTAATCTTAATGCTTAGCTAGGCATTAAAAGAATTCATGCCATGCAGACTGTAACGCATTTGGTGCTTTCCTACAGGATAGGCCCTGCATAATTTAACGCGATATCTGGGTTTCTCCTCTTTTAATTATCTAACTGATCACCGAACTGGTGAGGAGGACTTATGACGTATTCACATCAGCCAGCGCAAGGCGATACTCAACCGAAAGGCAATCTACGACTTGGCAATAAAGTGGCGTTTGTTACCGGTGGAGGTAGTGGTATTGGTGCTGCCACCGCTGAATACCTAGCAATACAAGGTGCAAAAGTCATTATTTGTGGTCGTTCAGAAGAATCATTGAATCGAGTGGTTACTCGTATTCAGAAAATTGGGGGGCAGGCACAAGCAAAAGTCTGTGATGTCAGTTCTGAGCAAGCCATCGTGGAAACACTAGAGGGAGTGGCCAGCGAGCATGGTCAGCTTGATATCTTGGTAAACAATGCCATGGCTTTCACTTGGGGAGCGATTGAGGAGATGACCACTGAAGACTGGCATGCGAACTTCACCACATCGGTTGATGGTACATTTTGGGCGACCCGCAGCGCGATGAAACTCATGAAAGAGCGCGGAGGTTCGATCATAAACCTATCCTCTATTTGCGGCGAACTAGGGACTGCCTATATGTCGGGTTATAGCGCATCCAAAGCCGCGGTGATTAATTTCTCCCGAGCCGCTGCTGTAGAGGGCGCGCCTTTTGGTATTCGTGTGAATTGTGTGATGCCGTCAGTGGTTGAAACTCCTGCTACACAAGGAATGCTGTCTGATGATGAGGCGAAACGTAAAACGGAGCGACTTATCCCAATGGGCCGAGTTGGACAACCTCATGAACTGGCGGCTGCGATTGGCTTTTTGGCCAGTGACGAATCAAGCTATATCACAGGGGTTAACTTACCCGTCGATGGTGGCCGAGCGGCTGCGTTGATTACAGCACTCGATTAGGAGGTGCTCAATGACAACGCAATTTAGTGAAGATACGTTGATGAATGCTCCATCTGATCACACGGTAAGTTTATTCAATCCGATATCACTTGGTGATATTCCAATCAAAAACCGAATAGTCATGGCACCAATGACACGCAATAGAGCGAGCTCAAATGGCACGCCAACTGCGATGATGGTTAAGTATTATGCTGAACGTGCAAGTGCAGGTTTGATCGTGGCAGAAGGGACATGGCCCACCGTAACAGGGCAAGCCTATTGTCGCCAACCGGGTATTGAAACGTCAGAGCATATTGAAGCTTGGCAAAAGGTGACCGATGCGGTACATCAACAAGGTGGAAAGATCGTTCTGCAAATCATGCACTCTGGCCGGATTGGAAGCCGTTACATCAAACCAAAAGGGACGGAAACGGTAGCCCCATCTGCGATTCAATCGGATGGCTCTGTCTATACTGACTCTGCTGGTATGCAGGCCTTTGATGTACCTAGAGCACTGTCGACACAAGAGGTCAAAGTGGTCATTGAAGAACACCGTCAAGCGGCGAAAAATGCCAAATTAGCTGGATTTGACGGTGTTGAGCTGCATTGCACCAGTGGATATCTTCCAATGCAATTTTTGTGCAGTAGTACCAACATGCGCACTGATGAATATGGGGGGACGACTGACAACCGGATTCGTTTTGCTGTTGAGTGCATGCAGGCAATGACGGAGGTGTTTCCCAATCGAGTGGGTTTGAGGATCAATCCGGGCAACCAATATAACGATACGCAGGATAGCAACCCAGTAGAAAGTCATATCAAGTTATTGCAAGCAAGTCGTCATTTGGCGTTAGCATATGTTCACGTTATGCGGGCACCAACGGAAGAAATTGATGCATTTGCGTTAGTAAAAGAGCATTTTTCTGGCGCGATTATCCTTAATGATGGCTTTGATGCTGCATCAGCAAAGAGCGCTATTCAAAACCGTGTGGGAGACGCTGTCTCGTTTGCACGCCACTTTATTGCCAATCCAGATTTTGTTACGCGCACCCAGAATAATCATGAGTTGGCGAAGTTTGATCGTGGAACTTTATATACCGCGGGTGAAAAAGGCTATATCGACTATCCGCGGGCAGACCATCGCAAATCATCAGTTATCAAATAGTAAGGGAGTATCAATATGAAACACCAAGGAAAAGTGGTATGGGTTACTGGGGCTGGTCAAGGGATTGGACAGGCAGTAGTAAAGCAGTTTGCACAGCAAGGGGCAAAAGTGGCTGCGATTGATATTAACGAGTCTGCCGCGTGTGCTACTGCTGAGGTTTGGGGTGGTAACGTGATTGGTATTGGTTGTGACGTTTCCGATAGCAGTTCCGTTCGAGATGCAATGGCAACCGTTGCTCGAACATTCGGGAAGGTTGATATTATGGTCAACTGCGCAGGCGTAGGCTCTGTTGATGCCTTTATCGATACTCCCGATGAGAATTGGCAAAAAGTAATTGGTGTGAACTTAACGGGGACGTTTGTTTGCTGTCGTGAGGGTGCCAAAGTGATGCTTGAGCAAGGAAAAGGTAGCATCATCAACGTGGCTAGTACGGCGGCGATGACTGGCGAGGGACCAAGCCATTATTGTGCATCTAAAGCTGGCGTGATGGGGCTAACTCGCAGTATCGCACGAGAGCTTGCTCCAAACGGTATTCGAGTCAATACCATCGTACCCGGGCCGACGAATACACCAATGATGGCTGATATTCCTGATGAATGGACTCAGGCAATGGTTGATGCGATCCCTCTCGGTCGAATGGGTGAGAGTGAAGACATTGCAAGAGTTGCCAGCTTCTTGGCCAGTGATGATGCTGCATTTGTTACCGGACAGAACATCGCTGTGAATGGTGGAATGGCATTTATATAGAGGGTTGGTCATGACGCAATTAAACATCACGCTCGAGCAACGACTGGACCGACTCGAGTCCACTGAAGCCATTCGTCAGTTAGCAGGGAAATACGCGCTCTCACTAGATATGCGCGATCTCGATGCCCATGTTGGGTTGTTTGCTGAAGATATTCGAGTTGGCAGAAATAAGGTCGGAAGAGCACATTTAAAAGCTTGGGTTGATCAAACGTTACGCGACCAGTTTACTGGCACTTCGCATCATATTGGTCAACACATTATTGAGTTTATCGATGAAGACCACGCCATTGGTGTGGTCTACTCTAAAAATGAACACGAGACCGGTCCTGAATGGGTCACAATGCAAATGCTCTATTGGGATGACTATGAGCGTGTCAATGGAGAGTGGTTTTTCCGTCGTCGTTTGCCTTGTTATTGGTACGCAAGCGATCTTAATCGGCCACCAATTGGAAATATGAAAATGCGTTGGCCTGGCCGCGAACCTTACAATGGTACGTTTCATGATCTGTTTCCCACCTGGGAGTCATTTTGGCGTACTAGACCTCAAGATGGCGAATTGCCTCAGGTTGCAACTCCGGCGCCAGTGGATCAGTTTCTTTTAACGATGCGTCGCGATACACCCGCGCCTAAGATTCGCGTGCGCTAGTCTAACTTTTATTTGACCTATTTGTTCTCGATCTGTCTGGAAAACATCGTCTAATGAAGATTAGAAAGATCAAAGTCGTAAAAGCCCAAAAAACAGACGAGTAAAAGAGTCTAGAAAGGGAGAAAAAGTACGTTTCAGCTTTACCACTGTAAGAGAGGAAATTAAACGGGTAACCAATGATTCTTTCGGTGGTAAAGAATGAGCTAAATTGAAGACAGACCGCAGCTGAAAACAAACAGATTTTTGCGACAAGACGTTTGTGATATTGAGTAAAACTTAGCATGTCGAAGTAAATCCCCTCAGGTTTTAATAATGTAAACAGGTAAGCAAATGGTAACGGATGGACGAACCCACCGTTCTTGTTACTGTCAGTTTATTTTACAGTGAAACATAATTATCACTATAAGTTAATGTATTTATTAAATAAAAATAGTGGCCTGAGTTTTGCTTATGGTAGAGTAAATACGGAATTTTCGTCAACTAAGTTTAGTAATTTAAAAGGATTTTATATGCTGAGAATGAACTATTTGATATCGACTATTGTTGGGGTGTGTACGTTAATTTCCTCAAACGTTTATGCCGGTTTTATCCTTGATAAAATTCAAAATGGTGATTCACTATCTTCGCTGAGTAGTGTTGTCGATACGACGTTTGATAATGCCAGTGTTGACTCAGATAAGATATTTGGTTGGACAGGAGCCAATCTGTTCTTTGATAACAACAATGAGGGGCCGTACAATTTTTCATTTACCTATTTGGGATCAGAGTCTAACAGGCAAACCAATAAATTTTTCGAATTGCAAACTCCGCTGCTTGGGGGAACATTACTTAGTGAGAAAGATGCAGTAGGTACTAAGGTTGGGTTTGATTACGTCCATCAAGATAATTCGGTGGTCCCGTTTGGGTTTGCTCGATGTACAGGACCAATTTGCTCAAACATAGCTTTAAATGGTTTAAACGATGATGGTGAACCAAACTTCTTCTTTGGTTTTTCAGGTATGGATGAAAACAGCTTAGATTTTTCGACCGCCTATCTATTTTACAATGATGGTGGGGGCAACGCTGACGCAGACTTCGATGACTTTGTATTATCAATGACGGTTGGAGAAGAGAATGCACCATTCGGTGTTACTCCCACTAGTGTCGTGCCTGAGCCATCATCATTAGCTGTCTTTGGCTTAGGACTTCTTGGTGCGGGTGTGCTTCGTCGTAGGCAGAGTACAAAGCATAATCATTAAGAATAGCCTTATACATTGGGGTTATTATGGTACTCAATTCAAAGGTCTAGCAAGCACTAGGCCTTTTTCTCATATATTAATGATGTCAAAGGAAATCAGGGGGCGAGCATGATTACCCTACAAGATTCAGTTGCTGATGTCATGATTGCTTTCTAATTATTTCTTGAATCAATATCTCAATGTTGAATTATTAGGTATTGCGTGTTGTAAGTGTGGTTATATTATCGCTGAGCTCCCGTTCGAGTAGGCTCTATCTAAAGCAGAGTGTTCGTAAAGGCTTCAGATTAATACGTCTAGGAAATAATCGTTGTCTTTTCTTTTTTAGTCCGTTTTTAGTAATGAATATTCTGTTTGGATAGTCTCTTAATCCCCCAATTCTCAGTAATAAAAAATGAAAAAACTCATACTTGCATCTATGATCGCAACAGCTCTAACGGGTTGTGGCGGTGGTTCTGATGACCAGTCTGCTTCCGCTGATAAACCAGTGATTAATGACATTCCTAAGCTGGAAGCTCAAGTTCAAAACCCAGATAGTGATGTATTTACGTATTCCATTGATGCGTTTTCCGCAAATGGTGAAGATTTGGTGTTTGGTTTGGAAGAAATCGAACACTCATGGATCAGCATAAACCCAAGAACGGGCGTGATCTCTGTGGACCTCAATCACGCGGTTGCGGGTAGCTACACGTTTGTTGTAGCTGCCAGTGATAGCAACGGTACACAAAAGCAGAGTGTGACGCTAGAAATTGCAACGTTCGAGGTTGACCCAAGTAATCCTGCCCCTGTTGTTGCTGATATTCCCACCATCAATGCTCGCACGAATGTTCTATCTACATTCTCAATTGAAGCGATTGATACAGAACCAATGTCATTCTCTCTTCATGGCACGGAATCAAATCCGCTACCTGAGTTTGTTTCTATTGATCATAAAACGGGTTTAATCACGGTTGATGCACACAGTGGTTCGCAAGACACTTATGAGTTTATGGCTAAAGTGTCTGATGGTAATCGAGCCGTAGAAAAACCAGTGACTTTAGTGGTTACATTTTACGCGGATCCAGAAAGCCCTGACTTCCAAAACACCGTGCCTTCAGTGAAAGCCATTGATCCTATTATTGTGAAAACGGGTAAAACCGCATCATCTCAAATTTATGCCAATGACGCAGATGGTCATTTCTTATCTTACGTTTTAGCGTCGGATGCTCCGGAATGGGTTTCACTGGATCAAGATGGTGTCATCATTGCTAAACCGAGTGATGAACATGTGGGCAATTACAGCTTTAACGCGATCATTAGTGATGGCTTTGTTGATGTGAATCGCTCAGTTTCTGTGTCGGTTACAAGTTCGACACCGCCAGTAACAAATACACCGCCAAGTGTCTCTTACTTTGATGATGTTCACGCCAAACCAAATAAAGAGACGATCATACGCGTGAATGCGGCTGATCCAGACGGGGATAGTCTAACATTTTCTTTATCCGAGAATCCGGATTGGGTGACGATCAATAACTCAGGTGTCATCTCTGTAAAACCGACCACAAGCGATCAGGGAAAGTACTCATTTAACGTGACCGTTTCTGATGGTACTTATAACGTAGACCGTGAAATTGCAGTACGTGTTTTCGATTCTGCCAACCATGTCGATCAAGCGGTTGTTTCTGAGGATCATACTCTAGCAACAGAAGCGCAACTGCTTGAGCGTGCAAAAGAGATCATTCTTGAAAAAGCGGTGGAGAAAGAAGCTTTATTAACTCGACTGTTTACAGGTGTTGATAGTATCGATTGGATCCCATCACACGATTCACAAATTATCACAGGTTTCTCATCGATTAATGACTCAACGGTAATCTTGCAGTCGAACTCAAACCAAAGTGGTGGAGAGTCGAGTGCGACACTTGCTGTGGCAGGTTCCAAGCCAAATGGTCAAAACTATGTGATTTTCGGCGGCAATCCGTTCGGCGTTCATGGTTCTGGCGATATTGATATTTACCTTAAGAATGTGATTAATTGGCTAATAGGTGAAAGCAAAAGCACTCTGAATGTCATGGCGGTAAACCAACCAAACAGCGGTTATTTTTATCACCATAACAATACGAAAACGTGGCTAGAAAATAATTACCCTGAAAATCACACACTCAACGATTACCGTGCTTGTGAGTATGAAAATATCAAAGCGTGCGCGATGGAAAGTCGTCCTGATTTCGTGATCCTTGGCTCTGATGATAGTGCTGGCCGTGGATACGAAGGCATCAAAGCGTCAATGGAGTACCTAGAACAGCAAAAAATTCCATTTATTTTGGTCTCCCATTTGCGCCATGCGTCCGCTTTAATTAACCCTATTCTGATTGAATCTGGTGTCACAACAGATACTAACTATTGGTCTAAAGTCACCTTGGTTGGAGCAAATAAAGATAATATCTCCGCACTCACTGATCAGCGCCTTGATGTTGTTCAAGACTTTATTAACGATGAGTATGACATGAGCGCAGTTGATGCTTGTGGCTCTAACTATATTGTTTGTGACACTGCACCGTTCTGGTCAGCATTTAGAACCAGCGCTGATGCGCTACGTAACGATATTTTATTTTTCGATAAGTTCAACATTGATCCATTCAGTGTTGACGGCTCAGAACTCGCGAAAACAATATTGCTACTTGCTGATAAATATCGCTCCGAGATCGATTATCCGATTTCATTTAGTGAGCCGGAAGAGTGGTACCACGCGATGTTCGCAGATTGGATGGTATCTTACTCACGACCGAATAACCTCGCACAGTCAGACCTAGGTGAATACATTCACAAGGGCGATCCTGTGAAAGGCGATCTTGCGCATTACGCATACCCAGAAACCACCACGAAAACCAAAAACATCAGTGTGCCTTATGCAAACCAATGGACTGGAACAGGTTGGTATGCATTACCATCTCAACCTGTAACGTTAACGCGTATGGGAGCGGATACTCATGATGTCTTTGTTAAGTTGTACTACGCTCGTCCTAATACCAATCGAGCATTTGAAACGAATTCATATAATCGACCATTGGAATTAACCACTCAGCGTTTAACGATTCCACCACAAGGTTCTGTGACATTCTCGACGCCTTATGGTGCGCCTATTTACTTGCACATTAATGGTGATGGTGAGAGTGAACTCACAACCAACATCACGGCGAGCGGGATCACTGAGCATCCATTTATTGATGACTTCACAAGCGAAGAGCAGATTGCTCAATTCGAACAGTTAGTCAACACGACCGATCTTCCTCATGTCGATTTGAAATCTCCATCGTATGAGCAGCATGCACGAAAAGACAAATTAGGTGAAGGCGATGTGCGTCAGTTACTAACGATGCTTCGTGATGAGCACATTAATGGAATCTACTCATTGGCAGGTTTTAAAGTACAAGGCCAAAGTTTAGATCAGTCCACCGACCAAGATGCGATGGCGATCTGTAAAACGAAAATGGGGGTAGAGGATTGTACAGACGAAGCGCTGCATGTTCGTAAGATTATCCAACATGCAAACTATGACCGCCACGCGCAATGTGGTGTAGGTTGCTCAGGAAACCCTTGGGATTCTGCTTATAATATTAGCCCTAGAGGTTGGTTAGATGGGCACGAACTTGGTCATAACCTGCAAACTGGTCGTTTGCGTGTAGGTTATGCAACAGAAGAAAATCGAAATCTGTGGAACCAATACAGTGATCGTGCGGGTGAGAACTCAAACAATATTTTCCCTTATTATGTGATGTGGAATGGCCACGCGGTTGTTGATGGCGAAACAACGCCTTTAAATGACGGCCACATGAACGGTAAAGAAACGTTCTTTGCCCTTCAATCTGATTATTCAAACGTGACGGACGCTGATGGTAACCGTGTGGTTTATACCCCTACTTGCGGCACTTTAGATGCGGGGAAAACGTCACGCCATGAAGCAATTTGGTCTAATGGTGGCTATGCGGCCATCAATGGCATTCGCATGTCTTTCTATACTCAGATGGCACTGCAAATGCACGGGAAATCACTTGCTGACGATTCAGTGTTAGAAAGCGGATGGGGTATTTACCCAATGCTTTACTTACACGAGCGTATTTACGGCAAATATGCAAAAGATGAAGCAAGTTGGAACGCAAACCGCGAACGTTTAGGCTTTGCCATGTTTGATTGGAGCAATTCACACGGAACCATGAATGGTATTCAAGGTAACGATTTTATGTTGGTGTCGCTGTCGTATTTGACGGGCATGGACTGGAATTCCTACTTTGAAATGTATGGTCTACGCAACTCTGATACCGCCAAAGCACAAGCGAGCGCTCACGGTGTGAAAGGCGCGGTTCCGGTAGGCATGTATGTTCACGAACAAGATTTACCGCCTGCGAATATGTCAGCAGGAATGACTTGGTTGCCACTAGGTGGTGCAGACACAGTTTGGACGCGTGATAACAGCACTCCAGCGACGTGCCCATAATTAACTGATTATGAATTAATAGCGGCTTTCTTGCTAAAGCCGCTTTTTGCTCAAAAGCAATTCTTCATCTCCCCTCTCTTTTGTAGTTGTTTAGGCCTATCAGGATTGCGCCAACAACCATTTTCCCTCTTACTTACGCCGATGAACCACAGTGTTTCTAACACTATAAAAAAGCCTTGTATTTTGTGACTTAGTCCGGTTTGACGATGGACGGTCTTTAAACCTATGTTCGAATGAATCCAATAGGAATGGATTGCTTTATGAATATAGGAGATTGGGTGATGAGTAAGATCCCAGAATACGTCAAAGGTCACGGGTTATTGAAAAATAAAACCGTGTTGATCACAGCGGCAGCAGGCGCAGGGATCGGATTTTCTGCTGCGCAGCGTGCATTAGAAGAAGGATGTCGTGCGCTGATGATTTCAGACATCCATCCAGGTCGACTCGATCAAGCTATTACAACACTGCAAGACCAACATCCTAATACACCTGTTTATGGCCAGCTGTGCAACGTTACAAATCAGGAAGAAGTGGATGTTCTAATCGAACAAGCAGACAGCAAACTAAGTGGTATTGATGTCCTCATTAATAATGCTGGGCTAGGTGGTCAAAAGTCCGTGGTGGAAATGAGTGACGAAGAATGGACTCTCGTACTTGATGTCACCCTTACTGGTACTTTCCGTATGACAAGGGCGGTACTGCCTTACATGCAACAACGTAAGAAAGGCGTGATTGTTAATAATGCGTCGGTTCTTGGTTGGCGAGCGCAAAAGGAGCAGGCGCATTATGCGGCAGCAAAAGCAGGCGTGATGGCTTTGACTCGCTGTAGTGCGTTAGAAGCTGCTGAACATGGCATTCGCATTAATGCCGTATCCCCTTCGATTGCTTTACATGAATTTCTTAAAAAAGCCTCCTCTAAAGAACTTCTTGATCAACTGGCAAGTCGTGAAGCTTTTGGACGTGCAGCGGAGGTTTGGGAAGTGGCTAATGTCATGATGTTTTTAGCCAGCGACTATGCCTCATACATGACAGGTGAAGTGGTGCCTGTCAGTTCACAACGTGCTTAATGGAGAATCACAATGGCTAATGTAATTATCACTAACCCAGAGCAATTGCTGGACCTAGAGGGAAAAACGTTGGGCACGACGGCTTGGCTGACCGTCTCTCAACAGCGCATTAATTTGTTCGCTGAGGCAACAAATGACCATCAGTGGATTCATGTTGATGAAGAAAAGGCAGCCCAAGGGCCTTTTGGTGCCTGCATTGCACATGGTTACCTGACGCTGTCGCTGGCGAGCGATTTTCTGTTTCAACTCATCGATATTCAAAATTTAGCGATGGGCGTTAATTATGGTTGTAACAAGATCCGCTTCCCTGCGCCAGTTCCAGTAGGCAGTGAAATTCGTGGACGCGGTGATGTGATCAGCGTAGAGCAGGTCGGTGAAGCATATCAAGCCGTTATTCGAATCACGATCGAAATTGAAGGTTCAGAGCGTCCAGGTTGTGTAGTGGATACCATCAGTCGTTATTCATTCAAATAAGGTCAAGGAGTAGACAATGAAAAAAGCGGTTATAGTGTCGGCGGCTCGCACCGCATTGGCGAAATCATTCCGAGGCAGTTTTAATGACACCGAAGCCCCGGTTCTTGGTGGTGCGGTGGTGAAGGAAGTGGTTGAGCGCGCTCAGATTGATCCTAGCTTGGTGGAGGACGTTATTATGGGCGCTGCGGTTCAGCAAGGGACGCAAGGCTATAACATTGGTCGTCTTTGCGCGTACACCGCTGGTCTGCCTCAATCGGTGCCTGGCATGGCAATCGACAGAATGTGCGCGTCTGGCCTGATGACCATCAGCGTAGCGGCGAACAACATCATGACGGGTGACATGGAAGTGGTCGTAGCCGGTGGTGTCGAGTCATTGTCACTCACGCAAACCAAGCACAAAAACAGTTACCGCGCACGCTCAGAAGCGGTTATTGAACAAGTGCCATCAGCTTACATTCCGATGATAGAGACCGCAGAAATTGTTGCCGAACGCTATGACATCTCTCGCCAGCAGCAAGATGAGTATGCTCTACAAAGTCAACAACGTACGGCTGCCGCACAAGAAGCAGGCTTGTTTGATGATGAAATTGTCCCGCTCACAGTTAATAAACTCACATTTGATGAAAATCGTCAGCCAGCGGGTCACGTGGAAGTTCGTGCCGACAAAGATGAGTGCAATCGCCCATCGACGGATTATCAAAGCCTAGCGAACTTAAAAACAGTCTGGAGCGATGGTGCCTACATTAAGCAAGGCCGGCACATTACCGCGGGAAATGCCTCTCAGTTTGCTGACGGCGCGGCAGCGACACTGCTGATGAGCGAAGAGAAAGCCAAGCAGCATGGTCTCAATATCATGGGTGAGTTTAAAGGAATGGCGGTTGCTGGCTGTAAACCAGAAGAGATGGGCATTGGTCCTATATATGCAATTCCAAAGCTGCTTAACCGATTTGATTTAAAAGTGGATGATATCGGCTTGTGGGAAATCAACGAAGCGTTCGCCAGCCAAGTGATTTACTGTCGTGACAAGCTTGAGATTCCAAATGATCGCTTGAATGTCAATGGCGGCGCCATTTCTATTGGTCACCCGTTTGGTATGTCTGGCGCACGAATGGTTGGTCATGGCCTCCGTGAAGCGAAACGCCGAGGTGTTCGTTACCTTGTTGTTGCCATGTGTATTGGCGGCGGAATGGGTGCCGCAGCACTGTTTGAAGTGAACGATTAGGAGAGTCTACGTTGTCTATTCATGAGCCTGCATGGTCAGACCGAAACTTCTCGTTATTGAATCTCTCGGTGACCGAACAAACCTGTCAAATTACGCTTACCCGTTCTGCCAGTTTAAATGCATTTAATCACCAAATGCGTACCGAGTTAGCCGACGCTTTGACGCTCATTAATGATGACGCAAAAATTAGAACCGTGGTATTGCTAGCGGAAGGCCACTGTTTTTCTGCCGGAGCCGATTTGTCAGAACTGTCCAACGAATGTGATGACGTTCAGGTTCAATTGTTAGAAGAGTATGCACCAATCTTTAATATGATTCGCCAGTCCGACAAAATCTTTATAGCGGGTGTGCATGGTGTCGCTGCTGGTATTGGTGCGGCATTAGCGATGAGTTGCGACTTATTGGTGATGGCAGACAATGCCCAGTTATACCCGGCCTTTATGCTGCTAGGTTTGGTTCCGGATGGCGGCACCAGTTGGCACTTTATTAAGCAGCTAGGCTATCGAAAATCAATAGAGCTGTGCCTTGAAGCAAAAAGCATTGATGCTGAGATGTGCCTTAGTTTGGGCTTAACCAATAAAGTTGTGGCGCAGAGCGAATTAAAGCCATTTGTTGTTAGTTGGGCGGAGAAATTGTCTAAAGGCCCTTCTATTGCGCAGCGTTATGTTAAACCGTTATTGCAACAGGTTGACAAGCTGACATTCGAACAAGCATTTGCAATGGAAGCGGAGCTACAGCAGCAGTGTTTTACCAGTCAAGATTTTGAGGAAGGCTTGCTCGCCTTTTTCGAAAAACGTCAGCCAATATTTTCAGGGAAGTAGGCAAAAGGAGAGAGTAATGCGTGAATCAATGGAATTCGATGTTGTGATCGTTGGAGCGGGCCCATCCGGTTTAGCGTCTGCTTGTCGACTTATGCAACTGGCACAAGAAGCAGAAAAAGAACTGTCAGTCTGTGTGGTAGAAAAAGGGGCTGAAGTCGGTGCGCATATACTATCCGGTGCGATTGTTGAGCCTCGCGCCTTGGATGAGCTCTTCCCAAATTGGAAAGAAGACAATGCACCCCTTACTTGTGGTGTGACGCAAGATCAGGTCATGATTTTAAGAGACGAGGAAAAGAGTATTTCTTTACCTCATTTTGCCATTCCGAAACCAATGCATAACGACGGAAACTATATTGTCAGTCTGGGTAATGTGTGCCGTTGGTTGGCGCGCAAGGCGGAGGCGATGGGAGTAGAAATTTTCCCTGGTTTTTCTGCAAGTGAAGTTTTGTATCATGAAGATGGAACGGTTAAAGGAATTGCGACTGGCGACATGGGGGTAGATAAATCAGGTCAGCCCAAAGCTGGATTTATGATGGGCATGGAGCTGCATGCTAAATACACCCTATTTAGTGAGGGTGTGCGCGGTCATTTAGGTAAACAAATTATTGAACACTTTGAGCTAAATAAAGCCTGTGACCCGCAACATTATGGTTTGGGGATCAAAGAGCAGTGGGAGATCCCTGCTGAAAAACATACACCAGGTTTAGTCGTGCATGGCTCGGGTTGGCCACTAGGCAGTGAAGCTTCGGGTGGTTTTTTCCTATATCACGGCGACAATAACCAAGTTTCTGTTGGTCTTATTGTTGATCTCAATTACCGCAACCCGTACCTGAACCCTTATGAAGAATTCCAGCGCTTAAAGCATCACCCAGACATTGCTGCTCATCTCGAAGGCGGTAAGCGATTGGCATACGGTGCTCGCGCGATCTCCAAAGGTGGCCTTAACTCATTACCTTCGATGGTCTTCCCTGGCGGGATGCTGATTGGTTGTAATGCTGGTACGCTGAATGTAGCAAAAATTAAAGGCACACATACCGCAATGAAGTCAGGTATGTTAGCAGCAGAAGCGGTATTTGACGCGTGTTTGAGCGGGCAGGCAATGACGGAGGCAGACTTCAATGACCGATTTAAAGCATCTTGGCTCTACGATGAATTGTACCGTAGCCGTAACTTTGGCCCAGCACTGCATAAGTTTGGTTTATGGGGCGGGGGAAGCTTTAATTATTTAGAGCAGAATGTACTCGGAGGTAACGCGCCAATTACGTTGCGAGATCGTGAGTATGATCATGCCAAACTGCAGCCAGCAGAGAAGTATGAACCAATTGAATACCCAAAGCCTGACGGTGTTCTGAGTTTTGACAAAAACTCTTCGGTATTTATGTCCAATACTAATCATGAAGAAGATCAGCCTTGTCACTTGAAGTTAACGGATTCCGATATCGCAATTAAAACGAACTTATCTATCTTTGCAGAACCAGCACAACGCTATTGCCCCGCAGGGGTTTATGAAGTAGTTGATGGTGAGCAGGGTAAACAGTTGCAGATCAACGCTCAAAACTGTTTGCATTGTAAGACGTGTGATATTAAAGACCCATCACAGAATATTACCTGGGTTTCGCCAGAGGGTGGGGGCGGACCAAGCTATCAAAATATGTAAGTATCGACATTCCCAAGTAACGTTCATGTCTGTCTATGTGGGGTTGCTTGGGCACTTACAACGCTTTATTTCAATGTGTTGTTACTCTTACTTTCATACGCATTGAGTTCGGCGACTCTGACACTATTTTTTCCTGTTTGCTTTACTTGATATAGTGCCTGATCTGCGTAGGTTAGTAGGTCTTTAACCGTGGCGTCAGAATCTTCAAGTGTAACTAAGCCAATGCTGACTGTGACATTATGTTCTAAAAAAGACTCTTCCACCGCATGACAGATTCTTGTTGCGGTCAAGACAGCTTCTTGCTGCTTTGTGTGAGGTAAAAGGATCGCGAACTCCTCTCCCCCAATACGACCAAATAGATCGCTTTTGCGTAGCGTTTGGGAGATTAGGGTGCTGAAAGCTTGAAGAACGAAATCTCCGGTACTGTGTCCATGGGAATCGTTAACCAGTTTGAAGTCATCGATATCCAGCATTAGGACACTCAGCGTTTCATTTTCTTTTTGATGTTGTTTTAATTGCATTTCAGCCAGCTGAAAGAAATATTGCCTGCTGTAGACCCCCGTTAAACTATCGAAATAGGCTAAGTGTTCTAACTCTCTCTCCCGTGTTTTTTGTGCCGTTATATCGCTTAAACTCCAAATGATGAATTTGGTTTTATGTTGGTGATTGCTCGCTGAAAGTTCAAGCCATTTATCAATGTCGTAACGTGATAATTTGACGTCGAGTGCCGGAAGTTCACCTTGATTAGTGGCGTTAAAGTGCTGCTCAATTTCTTCTTTAGATGAATGATTAAACAAAGAGGGAAAACAGTCATCCGGCTTAATGCTGCGGCCGAGTATATTTATTGCCTTTGAGTTCGCACGGACGATAAGGAAATTATGGTCGGTAACAATCAGAGCAGAAGCGGCTATGATCAAAGATTGCTTTGAACATGTCGTTATCTGTTGGTTTGTGTTTGTCGAACGGTGACATCGTCAAACAGTCCTTGTTGATAGATGTATTTTATGCATTTAAAAGCATAGTAATAGTCTTTGTATAACTCAAGGTGATGTTTCGATTTTTATTATTTCTACTGTCTATTTCTTTTGTAAGTCCATCGTTTAAGTGTCGATATATTTTACACCTAGCTGGGTCGTGATTTCGAAATATTATATGTAATTGATTTTAGATTAATAAATTTATTTTTTCGTCTGGTATGCATATTGCTTTGTTGGTAGGGAACATATTCAGTTGTTTTTAATATGTAGGGACGTAAGTTTTAACTTGAGGACAACAACATGAAGAAATTAGTTTCAACGAGTATTGCTGTCGCTCTGTTATCTAGTGCTTTTAGTACTATGGCAGGGGTGGACCGTAAGTTAAGTCTTGTTGGGGTAGACTTTCAATATGATCCTAGCACCGTCTATAACGAACTTGGAACCGAGTTACCAGCAGGTGATCCAAAGACTCTTATCGATGCAGATGACGATGGGTTTGATGATGCTACAGGTACATCGATGACCTTTGCTACATTTCGCGATAATGGACCTACTGGCGGTTTCTCTGGGGTAAATGATGCGAAACTCGCTGATGGGACAGCAGGGTCTGATGGCAAAGCGGATGGGACCTTTGGTGAGCTTAGTTACGCTGATCCATTAGAGAGTATTACTGTGTTAGAGCAATCCGATCCGATAGGTAATGCAGGTGTATATGATAAGCATATTTTAACCTATGATACTCAGCCTATTGCTCTCGACTTTCGAATTGTCTTAGAGCAAGGATCTGAAATTGATGGAACGGGGATCTATCAAGTTGAGGAAAAGTATAGCTTTTTTGATATTTTGACTCAAGATGGTGTAAAAGATTGGGGGTTAGCATTAGATGCAGCATCAAGTGATGCTGCGACTATTCAAGTCGTTGAAGCAAGCGGTGGATCTTTTGATTTGACTTTGGTATTTGCTGGTTTGGCTGGTGAACTATTTGATACTGAAGAAGGAAATAATTTACCGTTTGATGTTCTTGACCCGGACGCAAAGATTACATTTAGTTTTGCTTTCCAAAATCAAGTTATTTATGACTGGAATGAAGTAATTGAAGGATCTGGGGACGGTAATGTACTTTATAGGAGTGCTATTCCAGAGCCTGGCTCTCTTGGTCTCATTGGTTTAGCACTTGCAGGATTTGGTGTTATGCAGCGTCGTCGCAAACAGAAGTAGCTGATGTTTAATTGGAGTAAAGCGATCTGATTCTTGATAGTGAGCATTTGTTCTTTGAAAAAACCACAAGTTTGAAGTGACCCCATAAAGTTGGACATTTCTGTTAAGCGGCTTGTAAGGCCTGATTTCGATATTCCATCGGAGTCAGGCCTTTTAATTTCACCTTGATGCGTTTCGTATTGTAGTACTCGATGTATTCGTCAATCTGTGCGATTAGGTCATCCGCATCTTCAAAGTGCTGATTATGGTACATTTCTGTTTTCAACAAGGCAAAGAAGTTCTCTGCCACTGCATTATCTAAACAGTTTCCTTTTCGCGACATACTTTGAGTTAACCCTTGGTCGGCGAGAGTTTTCTGATATTTCCTATGCCTATATTGCCATCCTTGATCGCTATGAACGATTGGCTTCGCGTTCTTATCTAAAGTCGCAATTGCCTCTGTCAGCATGTTCGTGACTAGAGTTAAGCGCGCGTTTTAGCAACCTTGTAAGCGACGACTTCCTGCGTAAATAGATCTACGATTGGTGATAAGTACACTTTCTGTTGTTTAACTTTAAACTCAGTAACATCGGTTACCCATTTTCATCAGGCTTTGTTGCACTGAAGTCCCGTTCAAGTACATTTGGCGCAGCTGTTCCAACTTCTCCTTTGTAGGACCTGTAACGCTTAGGCCTAACCGTTGACTTTAAACAAAGTAATTTCATCAGGCGTTGAACTGTCTTATGGTTTAGCATCACGTCCTGCTTCCTTAACTCTAGGTGAATGCGACGATAGCCATACCTCCCTTTATGGTCATGGTATATTTTCTCGATCAACTGCTTCTCATCTTGATAGCTATCGACGATGTTGCTCGATTGCACGTGATAATAGAAGCTACTTCTCGCTAACTTAAGGGCATATAAGAGGTGTTGTTGTAGATATTGATTTCTAAGAGCTAGAACTACTTTCGTTTTTTCTTTGTTCGACGACGTTTCTCCTGTTCCAGCTCCTCTAACTTTTTTAGGACAGCGTTCTCTGCTCGCAAGTACGCTAGCTCCTCTTTGAGCTCTTCCAGTGTTTTCTCATCATCGTGCTTATCTTGAATAAAAGGGTGCTTACTCATTGTTGGTCGTCCTTTGCTACGCTCAAGCCCCTGAATACCATCTCTTTGATATTGTTTGAGCCAAACAGAAAGAGTGCCAGGAGACGAAAAATTCAATATCGCACTAGTGTGACCGACAGACCAACCATTCGTCCACATGTGTTTTAAAGCTTGTAGTTTGGTTTGTGCGGTCTTCGCAAATCCATGAGGTTTAAATGCCTGAGAACCATGAATATCAAATACTTGTGCCCAGTAACGTATTTGACGTGATGGTATGGAGTGAAGACGAGAAAGCTCTTCAGATGAACTCTCGCCTTGTAGATACTGTTTAGCAATAGAGCATTTCAATGCTCGACTGTACTTGGACATAAAAAGACCCCCAATAATTGGTGTCCAACTATTGGGGGTCAGTTCAGTTAAGCTTGTGGTTTTTTGTGGGCAGTGCGAACTATTCAATAATTCGTTATTAGAAAACCGAAAGGACTAGTCCCTATTTTTTAGCCATTTGCGTTCGCTCTAGTTTATGATCGGGATTATTAAAGTCATTTAATACTAGAATTGAGCGCTTTTAAGTATTTCGCAGGGATGGCGTAGGTAATGGCACTCGGGTTGGACAACAAAGATTCTTTGGTCTTTTTGACAAGAACTTTGTTTATGACCGCAATGACTTGTCCCGTCTTGGGATCATAGACAGGGCTACCACTGTTACCAGGGTAAGCGGTAGCATCAAGCTGATAAACACGGTATGGGTTTTTTAACGCTTTCAACTGTTTAATAGATAGAGTTTTGGTGCTTTGGGCAGGCGTGGCGACGGGAGTAATACTTGAAATGATACCGCGATGTGTCACAGGATGTAGCCCAAGTACAGCACCAATAGGAAAACCAGTGAAGGCATATAGCTCCCCCTCTCTTACATGTTTTGAGGATATGTTCAAAGGTGGTAAAGGTGAACCTGAAAGACTTAGTATGGCAAGATCGTGGGTTTTGTCGACTGCAGCTATCGTCGCATTTCGCATTTCTATATTGCTACCTTGACCAACGAAAACAACTAATCTGACCTTATTCTGCTTACTTATATTTGCAGGAATAACGTGCGCATTAGTTGCAACGCGCTTACCATTACCAATGATAAAACCAGTCCCAAGAATTTTTGATGTCGGTTTAGCCAGGCGATTATAAGTGCCAATAGCAACGATAGAGGGTTTAATCTTTGCTATCGTGTCTGGCAAGCTTGCGGCGCTTACGGGAAGCGCGATTACTAACATCCAAAGCCAAGAGTAACAATAAATTCCGATTTTATTCATGCTTGGCCTTTACTATCTACTTATTGCGCTATTCGCTTCGCTTGTTCTTCAAGTTCATTTTTTGTAGCTACCAAACTCGGGTCTTTCGTGACGATATTAGACAGTACATCAGTAGCTTGTTTCACTTGTTTATCTGAAATTAATACTTCTGCGAAATGTAACGCAATTTCGGGACTGTATTGTTTACTCGTATAAGCCAATTCGAGAAGTTCCAGTGCTTTCTGGGTATCTCCGGATTTAAATAGGCAGTATCCGTAGGTGTCTGCTATTTCAACACTTTGATTAGCGATCTCGTAGGCTTTTTTTGCAAACTCACAGGCTTTACTTGGCTGCTCTTTATTAAGATATAGCCAAGCTAAGTTATTCAGAGCAAGTGGGTTACTTGGTTGCTTTTCAAGGATCGTTTTGTATTCCTCGATTGCTTTGTCTGGTTGTGAGTCAATGTATAACTCGGCCAGTTTTAACTTAAGTGGCCAGACGGATTCACCGTACTCGTTCATCAATTGAATTAGAAAGTTTACGGCTTCGTCTTTTTGGCCATTTAAGGCATAGGCATGTGCTAATTCTCGAGCGGTAATAATTGTCGGTTTGAGATCATAGCGCGCTTTGTGCACGTTAACCGCTGCTGGATAATCTTTTTTTGCGATATAGATAATTCCCTGAAGTCTCAAAAAGTTAGCGGTTTCTTGAATATCTTGTGGCAACTTAGCCAACTCACGTTGAGCCGCATTTAGTTCGCCTTTTCTATAAAGTAACTCGGCTTTTAAGTATTGGAATCGATAATCATTAGGGAATATTTCTGTCGCGCGATTGACGAGCTTCAAACCCTCATTGAAATCCCCACTATGTTTAGCGAGTTGTATGTTGCCTATATAGGCGGCGGGGTTGTACTTCGCGAGATCAAGCCACTGCTCGTAATTACGTTTGGCTTGCGAAAGATCACCTTCAGAATAATAGAGGTTTCCAAGTAGTTTCCAAACAGCAGCATCTTTGTCTGAGTTGGGCAGTGACTCCAGTATGTCAATTGCGGCCTCTTTGTCACCACTTAACTCTAAAGCGTGTGCTTTTTGAATTTTTAGGTGACGGTTAAATGGATCGGATTTTAACTGTTTATCAATGAGTGCTATCGCTTCGGGTAGACGATTCAATTCTTGACTGTATTCAATCAGCTTTTTGCTCACATTATGGTCGTTAGGGGATTGTTCTTTAGCTGATAACAGCAATGATAGTGCTGCGTCAGGACGATTCATTAAAGATTCTATGCCTGCGAGTTCTACCAAAGCTTGTGTATTGTGGGGAGCAAGCTCTTGAACTTGGTTGTAGTATGATTTTGCTTGTTCTAATTGCCCTTTCTCTTTACTGACAATACCTTTCACAATAAGTCCATCAATATCGCTAGGGTTCTCTTTTAGCCATTTGTTGGCTACAGCATCAGCTTCATCAAGCTCTTTGCGCAGCAAGTAGTAATTGACCAATGCGCGTTTAGCGCCGGGAAGCGCAATATTATCCTCTAATGCGGATTGCAAATCGTCGATACCAGTGAGGTCATTGTTTGCCAGTTTGATTAATCCAAGAGTCGCTTCTGCTTGACTATTATCGTTCTCCGACGCTTTTTGTGCTAACTCTAACGCCATGTCGTTTCGCCCAATTTTGGCAAGTTCCATGCTAGCTCTTGAGATAAAAGCGCTGTCTTCTTTAGTTTGTATGTCATAACTGTTTAAAGACTCAATGGCTTCATCGAGGTAGCCTAACTTCAGTTGAGTAACATGGTATAGGCGATTCACTATGTGATTATTTGGTAACCGGGGTGAGACTTTCTTTAAAATACGGTGTGCTTGTTCAAATTGTCCCAGTTGGAACGCAGAAACGCCTGAAATGGTCGCCGCTCTGAGGCTTTTTGAACCATTATTCAATGCCCTGTCTGCGTGGATTTTTGCATCAGAATAGTTTTTATCGGCAAATAAAATGATTGCCCTAAGTTCATTAATGTATGAACCTTGACTGTTTATTTTGAGCAATTCGTCAACAATTGGTGAGGCTTCCGCTAACCTTTTATCGTGCACTAAAGCGTTTGCCATAAAAAACTGATACTGGATAGCCATTGGCGAAAGTTCGGAGGCTTTTTTGTAGCTTTCGTAGGCGATGTCAAAATCATTTCGTGTCATTGCCAAATGACCGTTTAATATCCAAGTGTCGCTGTTAGAATTGTCTAGCTTTAATAGTGCATCTATTGATTTTTGAGCTTCATCTCTTTCATTTGTAGCAGAAAGGTAGGTGGCATGGGCAAGCTTTGCGTAATGTGTCTCTGTACCTGCTTGCTCTAACAATGCTTTTGTTTTCTCGACATTATTGAGCCTAATTTCTGCCATAGCAGCGATAGCAAATAGCTCGGATGATGCCAAAGAATCACTTAAATCAAACTCTTCTAAAAGTAAAACAGTCTCTTCCAGTTTATTTTGGCTCAGTAATGAGCGAGCCAGAAGCGGTACGCTTTCATCGGGGTTATAACCATATTTTATCGCTCTTGATAGCTCTTTTTCTGCGTTCGGAAAATTGCCCTGTTGGAGGTAAATTTTGCCTAACATAAATCGGGCTAGTCCATCTTCTGGTGACTGTTGGATGGCATTTTTTAGCTCGATCATCGCTGCATTTGTCTCATTGTTATTGAGGTATTCCTGGGCGCTATCGATGTATTTATTATTAGCGATGCTTCCTTGTGAATACAGCAGTGCAGCTAGCGCTAACCCAATAAGGGCTGTACGGTTTGTACCGACTTCTTTCCCGCATGACATAGTGTTTCCCTACGTAAAAATTCCTTGTAAACATATTTATGATAGTCACGATTACGTAAATGTATAAATTTAAATTAAATTTGAGCAAAACGGCCATTCACCGACCATAATTGGAAGATATGCATTGAGCAAGTTGCTCTAGTTTTATGTTTAGACAATGAAAATGACCAGGAAGGTCAAGCAGTAGATGTTAGTAGTGCTGGTATTTAAGGATAAATTTTGGAAAGTCGGAAACGTAACGATATTCAATGCGAGATTTACGAAAATCCATGTAAATCTTGGCTCCAAAATGCGTGGATGGATTTGGAGCAACGAGCTCGACCTGGTTTTTTTCTCACATGGCTATGGATTGGTACTTGGTTAAACTGTTTTGTTGGTCATTACTCGGTGATAGAGGCGAGAAGAGGCAAAAAAACGGTCGGCTTGGGTATTTTGGTCAAGCAATCTCATTCTTTTTTGTTCATTCCGTTAAAAAGCAAATTTCATCTTCATCGCACAGGTATTCCAGAGCACGACCAGATATGGATAGAGTATAACGACTTTCTGCTTGATGCAGGTGATGAAAGTGATATCCGCCAAGCAATGACGGAGTGTTTAATCTATCGGGTAAAAAAGAGAGATGCGATTGTCATTGGAGCTAGTGAGAATAATAAGTTTGATGGGTTCAAACAATTAGGGCTTGTAAAGCGGACAGTTTGGGAAACCAATAATTATGCACTTGATCTCAATGCCTTGAGAGAAGACAAGATATCAATACCCCAGTTTTTATCTCGCAACTCTCGCTATCAAATCACGAGAAGTATTCGAAAATACAGTGAGATTGGCCAGATCACCCTAGAAAAAGCAACGTCTATAGAGCAAGCCAAACAAATGTTACACATCGCGAAGCCATTGCACCTTGCTCGTTGGACAGACGAACATGCACCAAGCGGCTTTTCGAATCGCAGTTTTGTCGCATTTCATGAGCTTCTCATTGAAAGGGGCATTGAAGCGGGCGTTGTGGAGCTATATCACATTAAAGCTGGGGCGGAAACAATATCGGTTGTCTACAACTTCAAACACGATAATCACGTTTATTTTTACTTGTGTGCGATTAATTACGTGCATGAAAGTACGCAATACAAACCGGGGTTAGTTTCCCATTATCTTTTGATCAATAAAGCGCTCGAAGAGGGGGTTGCTTCTTACGACTTTATGGGTGGCAAAGCGCGTTACAAAGAGACGTTCTCTAATATCAGAGGAGAGCTATCGGTCAATCAGTATGAACACCCTAGTTCATTACTCATGCTCGAGCATGTTTTCCGTAATACAAAACTGTGGTTAAAAAACAAGAGAAGAAGTGGTTTTTACGGTGTTAATTGAGGTGAAACTTTGAGGCAATGCTTGGTGACTAAATGCGGTAAGGTCTTTTTATCATGTTCGGTGCGATAAGAAAAAAGATTGCCATAGGCTATCTTTGGAATTTGCTCGCTAAGTGGCTCAATCGCAGTATAGGTTTGATATCCACTTTATGTCTGGTCAGGATCCTAGACCCTGAGGATTTCGGTATCGTCGCTTTGGCAAGTATTGTCATGGCATTTTTTGTGATGCTTTCGAACGCAGGAACCGACAAATATCTTATTAAGGTTAAAGAATGTACCAATGAGATGCTTAATAGTGCGTGGTCATTAAATATCACATTAAAGTTCGTTTGTAGCCTAGTGCTCGCGCTCATGGCTAAGAAGCTTTCTATCTATATGAATGAACCGGTGTTAGAGAATGTACTTTTGGTTTGTTGTTTGATACCCGTTATTAGCGCATTTAAAAACGTCGGCATGGTACTTTTTGAAAGAGAATTGGATTACAAGCCGATTACACGTCTGTCCGTTGGTGTCAAAGTTGCGGTTGTCCCCATTACTTTGATTGGCGCGATATTAATTCAAAGCTATTGGGCCTTAATCATCGGTTTGTTAGCGAGCGAAATTTTGACGGTGTTAGGATCGTACCGAATTCATCCATATCGCCCTAAGTGGTCGATGACATTGTGGAAAAATCAGTGGTCATTTTCTAAATGGCATTTACTCTCGACGTCTTCTGGATACATACGATCACGGATTGATGCGCTATTACTAGGTCGTTATTTAACGAGCGCCGATGTTGGTGTTTATCGCGTGAGTCAAGAGTTTGCATGGCTACCCTTTACCGAAGTCATTTCTCCTGCTTCGAGTTCAATGTATGCAGGTATAACACAAGTACGCGAGCATCATGAGGAACTGAAGTGTAGCATTCTCAACTATCTTGCTTTTGCATATCTACTCGTTGTTCCCTCTGCGTTTGGTATTTTTGCTCTAAGTGATTTATTTACGGAGGTCGTGCTCGGTGAAAAATGGCTAGAGGCCGCGCCTATTATCGGGCTTTTGTCTTTACTCATGCTATCAATGCCTTTGAATATTTCACTGCAGTCGGTACTGACGAACTTGTCGAAAATTAAATATTTGGTGTTGCTTGATGTGGTGATGATTTCGGCAATTGTTGGCCTGATTATCGGACTATCGAAAAGCAACAACTTCGATCTTTTATCCTATACACAGTATCGAGTAGCGTTGGTAGTGCTGTTTATGTTGATGCTTTGCGTGGCGTATAAGTTTCTTATTAACTTGTCCCCTATTCGGATTATGGCGGTTATCCTTTTGCCGACGATCCCGTCAATCGTTATGGTGAATGTAATCGCGTCGTTGAAGCCCCAATTGCACTATTCGGAAGCGATTAATCTTATTATTTTGGTCATTGCTGGCGGGATCAGTTTTGTCCCTGTGATGGCAGTGCTTATCGGTGTTACCAAAAATTGGTTTGTAGAGTATGCGCTGATATTTGATGTATTAAAAAAGTTAAAAGCATCGACTCAAAAAGGCTAACGAGCATTGAGCTTATATGGAATGAGACTCGAGTAAGTAGTGGTGGTCGGGGTAGAACAAAGTGCCAGCAATGCCGATAAGGATAGACAAGGATGTTTAATTTGAGACTCAAAGAAGAAACAGAAACAGAAACAGAAACAGAGACGCCACGTTCGGCGCTCATATTGGGGGAAGACACCAGAAGTTTTCTGTCAGTGATTCGTTCACTGGGTCGCGCTGGTTATACCGTCCATGTTGTTTGTTATGATCGTGCGAGCCATTCTTTAAGCAGCAAATACATTGCTTCTGCGTTTTTCTACAATTATCAGGCATATGACAATCAGGGATGGATTGATAATGTTTTATGCTTGATTGAACGTTATCAGTACAGTGTGGTTTTCCCCTGTGATGAGCGCGCCATTTATCCGTTGTGGCAGGCAAGGGGGTTGCTACCTAAGAAAACCAAGCTTGCTGTCGCAAACCCTGAGTCTTTAGATGTCTTGTTCGACAAATGGAAAACAAAGCAAGTTGCAACGAAATGTCGTATTCCGGTAGCTCAAGGGGACTTAATCTCACCTAGCCAGCATAGTTATGAAGCGTTGACCAATATTTACGGGAATAAGTTTGTTTTAAAACCACTTCAATCATTTGAAATGTCATGTTTGGATAAAAGAAACAAAGTCGTTATCGTTCGTTCAAGGAATGACTATGAAGAGTTTACCAATGCTAACCCTGCTAGCGATCATTGCTTAATTGAAGAGTATTTCAGTGGTAAAGGGGAGGGGCTATCAGTATTTGCTGTCGATGGAAAAGTGGTAACCGCATTTTCCTATAAAAGGTTGGCTGAGCCCGATACTGGTGGCGGGAGTTCATATCGAGGCTCTACTGAGATCGATTCATCACAATTGCAAGCGACTCAGCGTATTTGCCAAGAAACGCGATTATCTGGACTGGCAATGTTTGAGTTTCGAAGAAATGAAGAGACGAGCGAATGGATTTTGGTCGAAATCAACGCGCGAGTCTGGGGTGGTTTACCGCTTGCCGACTACGCGGGTTTCGATTTTCCTAAACTTTATGCAGATTATTTGTGTAGTGGTAACGTCGATGAGCGGCAACACAAACCGATACCTAATGTCACTGCGAGATCATTAACTGCAGATTTATACGAAATTAAGCGAGAAAGTGAAAAAATTGCGAATGTTATGGGGCGAACTAAAGCAAGAGCTCATATGACTCAGCGTTTGTTCGGTATCCTAAAATGCGTTGCGAGTCGTGAAAGTATCGATAGTTTTCGTCTTGATGACCCCAAGCCATTTTTCTCTGAAGTAAAAGACGTAGTAGACAGTGTATTACGTCCTGCATTAAATCAACGTCGTTTTATTGTGCAGTATCGGCGGAAAGTGAAACAAAAAGAAATACGACAACTGTTTGCTACTAACCCGTACAGAAATGTCATTTTTATCTGTTATGGCAACATCATCCGTAGCCCATTTGCTGAACAGTATTTTCGCTCTCTCCTCTCCAAAAATGCTATCTCTTTGGGTATCGATTCGTTTGGTTTTCATCATAAAGAGTTGCGAAGTAGTCCTG
The DNA here is from genome assembly GCF_003544875.1 of Vibrio alfacsensis. Taxonomy (NCBI): domain Bacteria; kingdom Pseudomonadati; phylum Pseudomonadota; class Gammaproteobacteria; order Vibrionales; family Vibrionaceae; genus Vibrio; species Vibrio alfacsensis. The sequence continues at coordinate 140,935 of NZ_CP032095.1, read as the reverse complement.
ATATTGCCGTTGAGGCAGCATCCCAGCTTCGATGTGATTTAAGCATCCACTCATCAAAATGCCTGACTCAATTAGATATCGGAGAGACGGATATCATTATCTATTTTGATGACAAGAACAGACACGCATTAGCATCTGGCTACAGAACGAATCATGCATTTTGTGCGGCAGATTTACTGGATGCTCGTTACTCTCGTTTACACGAAATTGCCGATCCGTATGAAAGTGATGTTAAGACTATCCGCAGTTGCTACGACAAAATCAAAAACGCATTAGATAATTTTCTGACGATTTATCAAGAGGCGGTAGAATGAACAAACCAAAACTGGCCATCGTGATACATGCAGAAGAAGAGTTTGATTGGGATAAAGGCTTTTATCGTTCAAATACTAGTGTCAACCACGGTGATGAACTGATCGCCGTAGTTGAAGAAATTATTCGTCGAGGAGGAAAGGTTACCTTAGCGATGGACTATCCATTTGTGTCGAGTACTGATGGTAGAAAAGTGATTGATCATTTTCTTCCTTTCGAAAATGAAGCGATTGAGTTTGCAACACATTTACACCCTTGGGTTAATCCTCCTTTCACGCACGATATTGACAGGGAAAAAAATCGCTTATCATTTCCCGGGAATCTGCCAGGAGAATTGGAGTTCGATAAGCTCAAAATGCTGACGGAGCGAGTTCAAGAGGAGACCGGAACGCGGCCTGTCACCTATCTTGCTGGTAGATATGGTATCGGTATAAACACTGTCGGAATACTCAAAGAGTTAGGCTATAAAATAGACTTAAGCATCTCCGCTTATTCGAATTTTTCGCATGTTGAAGGACCTAATTTTGTTACATACACCAACAAAGTGCATACGAAAGATGGGCTGATTTATATCCCCCACACATGTTCTATGGGGGCGATAACTCAAGCATTCGCTAATCACCTAAATCTCAATCCTTCCACAATAGAGCGAATTCAGCAAAGTAAAATGTCTTCGTTACTTTACCGCTTGTTAAGGATATCCAAACTTCGATTGTCTCCGGAGGGGTTTTCTTATTTGCAAATGCGAACGATGACAGAAAGGCAAATCGCAATAGGCCAAGAAGAGTTTGTATTGTCATTCCATTCTCCAAGCGTATCTGTTGGAGGTACGCCTTACGTACGATCAGAAAAAGTTTTGGCCGAGTTTAAAGAGGCGTTGTATCAGTATATTGATTGGTTTAATTCAATTGAAGGCAGTTCGACCTTTTTGCCCGCAAAAATGGCTGAAGAGAAAATTGCTTCAAACGCTTCCTGCTGTGATAAAACCGCTAAGGCGCTAAGTTGAGTATTCAGCAAAAGCTCACCCATGCATACCTATGGAACTTAGTAGGTCGTTGGGGACTGCGGTTTATTGGTATTGGCAGTACGTTAGTGCTAGTCCGGCTATTGCCACCTGAGGCATTCGGAATTGTTGCAACCGCGACAATTTATATTGGCTTTTTTGAAACGTTATCTGCAATTGGCGTAAAACGTTACCTAATAGCACATACGGATTTGTCCAATCGCGATCTAAACACGGCTTGGACGTTGAGGATACTCATCAAATTGGTACTAACGATTGTGCTGATAGCATCTTCAAGTCTAATTGCATCATTTGTTGGTGAGCCAGATCTCGAGCTCATTATTATTGTGATTTCTATATCCGGCTTTTTAGGAGCATTTGGCAATATAGGGTTGGTTAAATTAGAAAAAGACGTCAACTTTAAACCGATGGTGCAACTTGGCATTGTAGTGAAGATAATAACTGCAGTCACCACGCTTGGCATTGCCTACATTCATCCAACTTATTGGGCGTTAGTGATTGGCTCTTCCGTTGGTGCATTGCTCAATATGTTCGGCTCATATATTGTCTATAAGTACACGCCAAGATTTGATTGGCGTTTTAAAATGGCGATGATAGCGAACTCGACGTGGTTGTTACTGAGGGGGGTATTAGGTTACTCAAAGAACAGGTTTGATCTGTTTTTGGTGAGTAGTACGTTTAGTTCACAACAAGTTGGTCAATATAAAATTGCTCAGGACTTTTCGATATTACCTTTTTCTGAGTTAATAGGGCCTGCAACTTGGGGGCTTTTCCCTGCGTTATCTCATCTGAAAAATGACAAGAAACAGCTCTATTTAAATACTTATAAGTTTTAGCGTTGACCTATTTGCTGATTATCCCTTCAATTGTTGGGATGTTTATTGTCTCTGAGCAATTCATTTATGTTGTCCTTGGTCAGCAATGGACCGCTGTCATTCCAATACTTGGACCGTTGTCCATAATGATGTTGGGGTATCCATTGCAGTCATTGTCCCATAATATCTATGATTATTTGGGAAAAACAAAGGTTAGCATTTTACTTGATGTTATCGCGTTGTTGTTATTAGCGGGTGTATTTTACGCGGCTTACTCATTGGCATATTTAGGTGATTTGACTCAATTTGTGTACTTAAGAGTTGCGGTCGCATTTTTTATGTTTTTTGTGACTGCAATGTTCATAAAAATCACATTAGGTTTTTCATTACGCGCTTTGAGTATCGTAATTTTGGTCCCATCTGTCGCGGCTTTGATCATGTACGCTGGTTTAGAATTCGGCTATATGAGCTATAGCAATACCTTATTGGGTCTGCTTACTAACGTTTTGCTAGGCAGTCTATATTACGGAGTTAGTGTTACAACGATTATCTATCTTGTGGGGAAAAAATCGCTTATCTGGGGTTACTGGATGAGTAAAATAAGTGAAGCAAAAGGCAAATTAGCGCCAATCATCATTGATAGAATTCATCTACATCTCCGAAAATTACGCTGAAATCTGGTGAGTCTGAATCGTCCTTTTACTAGCCAACGGTTCAGGTTTTAAATGATGTTACCCGGATAAATAGGCCTGAAAGGTTCGATTTTAGTGGCTGACTACAACAGCACAATTACGTTGCATGAACTAGTGGTCGTGCATTGCTCCATGTAAAGGGTTGATAATTAATATGAAGTAAAACAAAATATTAAATGCTCTTGTGCCAAGCGAAGAAAGTAAGATTTTGACCTTTACCTTTGATAGCGGTTTACCTGATGATAAGTGTTTGATCAAATGTTCATTCCGGTGCCAACCAGTATGGTGTTGGTTTAAAAATTTGATGCCTTTATCCAACAAGTCTATTGCTTTTTGATGTTTATTTTCTCGATAAGCCACACGAATGTTGATCAGCCAATCTTTAATGAGAACAAACTGAATATCCTTTTTATAGCGCGAATTATCTTGGTTGGATGACAAAATTCGATAGGCATTAAACAAACTATCTGCTTCGCCTCGCCTTTCCGCCATGATTGACCCTTCTCGTTGTCTATAGTGATAGCGAATTCCAGGTAAATAGAGTTTGTTGTCACTTCTCAGTATCATTGATGGGATGATTGCAACATCTTCGAAGATAATCCCTTTAGTAAACGGCAGGCTCCTAGCTATTTCAGTTCGAAATACTTTCCCCACGACGTCACAGGTATATTTTGTAGGAAAGAAAAATAAAGCTCTTCGGTTATCGCGCAGACTTTGTTTATTGAAGGTGCAAATGGCATATCTTCACGGTGGTTTTCCCATTCGCGAGTAAAATCGAAAAATAAAAATTCAGGGCTCTGTCGGGTTAATACGTCGAGTAATTCGGTAATTGCATGTTTAGATAACCAGTCATCTGAGTCAATAAACATGACATAGGGCTAACAACTTCAGCTAATCCGGTGTTCCTCGATGCTGCAATGCCTTGGTTTTATCGTGTTTAATCAGTTTAAATATATTAGGGTATGAGTGAAGATAATTTTCGGCTATCACCATACTTGAGTCTTGACCACAATCGTCAACCAGTATGACTTCATAGCGTCCTATAGCTGAAATCTCTACAAGAGTATGTAAGCATTGATCAAGGTACGCTTCGACATTATAGATTGGAACCACAATGCTTAAGGTTACATTAGGTAAGGTAGCATTCATTCCATTGCCTATTTTAAACACGATGATAGAGACAATTTTATCATTTCGTTTCTTACGTCCTGATATTTTTGTGACAACCTGTCTCGTTCACCATGTGGCCAATTGAAATCTTGGTAGTTCGAGGGTGTTGTGCTGATGAATCCTTTTTTCAAGTTTTCTGAATGGTCACCAGAGTCACCTTGTCCCGTTTTGACATTAGATCTATATGTTGGCTTCAATGGGTGTGAGAGTGTTAAAACTTGGCTCAAATAGGTCAGAGTTTCATCGGTTTTGGTTTTGATTGCTTCCGCATCAACATAGTAAAAATCTTGCGCCAACTTTCTTGCGAGGTTTAATAGAACATCTAAGCGTTGTTCATAATAATCAATGGCACCGGCTACAGTGAAAAACTCATGTTTTTGATTTACTTTACTATAAAGTTTAACAATGCTGGGAATGGTATCAACGGGGTTGCGTAAGGAAAATAGAGGAATAACGTTGTCTCGGTATAGTACCTCAGGAGCAACATAGTGTTCACTATGTAAAATCTTATCAAACAAATATAGGCTTGGAACATGTTTGGGATGGGCATCAAAGAACTCTATTTTTTGCCGAATCAAACTTTTCCAGCTGTAGTAACCAATGTGCATTTCATAGTAACCGTTAATGTCATCATGGTTGCCTAATAAATGGCCTATTAAACTAGTGTTAGCTCTCATATGACTGAGTAGCAGGAGATGCTTTTGAGGCAATAGTATATTCGGATTTTTTAGCACCACCTCTAATGAAGTCTTTAATGTTGTCATCGTTTTTCCCTTATTAAACCCAAAAAAGAGATGTATATGAAAAATGCGAACCATTTAAACGTAGGCTTTATACAGTGAGCACTAAATGCATACATCTTTGCTGTCCGATAATCCTTTTCAGACAGGTTGTTCATTGTTAAATGCTTAAAAGTGTTACTTGCTAATGACTTAATTAAATCATTAGATTGCTTAACTCCATATTCGTTGATCAGTTTTTGTAAGTAGATGCCTCTTAACCTGTGTTTTTATTGAGTCAACATCGCTGGTCACGTTCATCATTTTTGCTTGTTTGGAATATAATGATTAGCAACGAAGTGAGAGTTAAAGGCAATAGAGGGCTTTTTTTGTAAAGCTCTTAAAAATAAATCTAAGTCCTCTTCGTACCATAAGTTTTATCAAACCCACCTAGCTCTTTAAGAAATGATGCGTCATAAATGGATGTATTTAAGTGTGGGAATGCGCCAATCTCAGAGAAATAAGAAAAATGTTTCAATCTTTTGATACCGTGAGTGGATTTCTCTAAGTAGTTGTCCACACCAGTAAACCAAATTTTCTTCTCTCGACCTTTGGTTGTTTCATCATGAATACCATACTGGTTTGAAATGACTAGCTGTGTTGGTGTAGATGCTAAATAGGATTCGCAATCACTTAAGTAATCTTGGTCTATCCACTCATCATCATCATCACAGAAAGCGATATAATCACCATCTGCTACATCAATACCTAAGTTTCTTGCGTATGCAGGTCCAAAGCCAGCGGACATTTTGTTGTTGAGATCGTAGAACGTAAATCGCTCATCAAATTCACATTCAAAAAGTTGATATTTTTCGTTATTGGATGGAGTTGAACCGTTATTAATAATGATAACTTCATAGTTATCATAAGATTGCATGGTAATTTGCTTTAGGCAACGGTGAAGCAACTCCGGTCGATTACACGTTGAAATGACGATGGAGAAACAGGGTGATTGACTGTTAGCGATGCTTGAAAATTCCTTTTCATAATCACCTATTCGCAATATTTATATCAATGGTATAGCGTTGTATTTCGCTTATGACAAGTTAGCTCTGGTTAACTGACATTACGTAGGGTGTTTTCGCTCTTATCATGCCAGGTTAGATTAGAGTAACCACGTAAGGAGTAATCATAGACGGCCTGACATTTAAAATAATTATTTGGGTAAAAGTTGACTTTTTCCCAATAGGGTTGCGGAAATGGCAACATGAAGGCGATTTGTGTTTATGATCTCAAATTGATTGATATATCGTAAGAACCTAGAACTGCTTTCTTTAATCATCACTTCTGTCTCTGTTCCCAAAGCAAAGACTTCAGAAATATCGATGTTATCTTTAGGTAAGGGAAATCCGTTTTTCTCCATCAGTGCGAAATGCATTTAGGGTAGGCGGATTATTTTTTATTTGAAGGTTGGTTGATCAAAACTCTCAGACCTGTTTTGGTTGGTGCTTGTAGGGTCGATAAATGTAGTTTGCAAAAAATATAACGAATAGATTGAGATATTTTGTCGACCAAGCTGGCTTTATAACTTAATGCTTGATTTACGTTTAGATGAAAAGCCATATCTTTAGCGAGATATACATGGGCTTTAGTCTTACTTTGTTGGACATATTCATAGGAAACCTTTTCACGACAAATGATATCCACATTATCGCCAAAGTCTTTCAATAGGCTATCAATACTGTGTATGGTATGAGGCAAGATAACCAGCTTTTTTACGTTGCTATGTACTCGACGTATGAAGTTGACTGAAAAGTTCGTATAAGCAATGTTGCCACCGCCGCCATAAAATACAATGTGATCATCAAGTGATAATCTATGTCGATCGACCAGCTTGTATCGGATTCCTAATTGTGTCAGTTTTTGGATGGTACCAAGTGCGATGATGCTATCACCGGCATTGCCGGGGTTTGGAACATACGAAATCTCGCTACTATGAAAAGGTGCAAGGTATTCCTCTATTGTGATTTCCATATCAAGTCCACTGTTGGTGCATCAAAGTTCCGCTGATGCTGATACCGATTAATAATAGTTGTTGATGTTTTTCCTAACCATAAGCTGATAGTACCAACGCTTCAGCGTATATTTTAGACCGCGGTCGACGTGCCTTAAATCTGTACCAGCAAGCACCCTATCCAAGTCACGATTGAGAGTTTGTACCTTGTTTATCATCTCTTTCGTTTTATTTGCTCTGTTCAGTATATATTGCTGAGCCACCATGACTTGATTTTCAATTTCGCAATTGCTTAAAAATTGTTTGAAACCATCTGTATAGTTTTCCGGTTGGCTGTTTTGGTTTGTAGAGACGGTGTGTGTCCCAATGTTTGACCAACCGTGTCGATTGTTTTTTAAGCCGATGAGCGAGTTGTCCCATGTATCTCCACGGCTTAGTAGAGACAAATATTCTGCTTGAGAGCGCAAGTGCCTGTGAAGAATAAAAGCGTCCTCACACCAATCTAGATTGGTCAAATAGTTGCTATTTTCAGAAGTTTTCCCTCTCCCAAATAGGCATTTGGTCGATTGAGTTGTTCGAATGTTGTGTGTCGAAATGAATTGGATATCGCGTAAGCCGGTCTTCATTATGTATTTGGTAAAAGGACTTCGCTCACCTTTCATCTCGGACGTTAGGCATGAAAAAGCTTCATTTTCACCACTGATGTTAAACCAATTAAACAAGATAACATCGTGATCCAGTTCGTCTTGCATTAACTCATGAATACTTGCTTTTGGTGAGAACAAGAACTCATCGATATCGAGGAACATGACGTGAGTAAACCCATCTGCATAAGATTGAGCGTATATGTCGGCATAGAGTTTGGATTGAAGGGGGTTCTTCTTTAGAAATTGGTCCTCGATGAGATCATCGTTAAAACCATATGGCGTATGGCTATCTATCGATTTGATAGTAACTGGATGTTGTCGTGCAATTGATTGAGTAATGTTTATTGAATTATCGCTACTGTTATTTATGCAGATGTAGATATCATCGAAGCCTTTGAGGAGGTGCCAATAGATCCACTCCGGCAGATAGGCCCCCTCATCTTTTGCAATGGCTGCGAGTCTTATTTTCATGTCCACCCGTGTGATATTTAAAGTTTAACTACCTATTAGTTTATAGTTTTCGAATGCTCAATTTACAAGCAACGTCTAGAAATCACTTTTAAATTTCATAATTCGGGCAAAAGTACGATCTAGTCTAAGATAAAAGAAGAAATATTAAGTTTTACAATGGATTGTATGACTAAGTGGATTCGTTGCGAGGGTCGTTCGAAAGTCACTTAGTACAAAGCTCAATGAATAAGGACTTTTCGTTTTGGAAAATTGGCTAGGGACAGTTGGCTACGTATTATCCGCCGCTGCATACCTTTTCGCATTTATTCTTTTAGTTTTTACGCAAACAAACTCTAAGACGCGTATTTTACTTGCCATAACATTTGCGCTTGGCGCTTTATGGTCTGCCAGTTTTGCGCTGCAAAGTTATTACGAGGTCTTTAGTCTTCACGTTTTGGTATAGAAACACTTAAAATGCGTTTTGGATGGCCATTCTGATTAATATTTTGGGCAATGATGAGCCATTAATCCACGCTATTGTGGGCAGCAAGAATCGATTGTTAGTTTCTGCTTTATTGTTGTCATGTCTGACGATTGAAACAGTATTTGGTTCCATTACTAAGAATCACGAAATTCTTCTCACCTTGCACCTTGGCCAAGCCATTTTGATTCTTTGTTTGGTTGAACAGCTATATCGAAGGACTGAAAAAATCCACCGCTGGAAAGTGAAGCCTTTATGTCTGGGATTAGGCTTAATATACACTTACGACCTCGCTTTTTTCTGATGCTCTGCTTATTCAAAGAGTTAATGAAAATTTTTTATACGGTCGTGGATGGGTGTCATTGCTCTCTGTACCATTGATTCTACTTACCGTAAGGCGCATAAAACAATGGTCGATAAGGATCTACATCTCGAGAGATATACTATTTCACAGTACGCTATTGGTCGTGTCTGGTGGTTACTTGCTAGCAATGGCTTTTACTGGTTATCTAATCAAGTATTTGGGATACAGTTGGAGTAATGTCGCTCAGTACGTGTTTTTGGCTCTCAGTTGTACTGTTCTCGTTAGTTTATTTTTGTCTGAGTCTTTAAGAAGTCAACTTAGAGTTTTTCTAGTAAAGCACTTTTATGAGAATAAGTATGATTACCGGGATGAGTGGATGAATTTTTCCGCCACATTAGAGCATCAAGATCAATCTGCTTATCATGTTGCGCTCGTTTCTATGATGAAGCCATTTAGTTGCGAAAAAGGCATATTGTTTGAGTTGAAAAACAATCGCCTAATTGAGCGCGCAAAGATTAATATCGCAGAACATGACTATGACGAAAGGCTGGGGAACCTGTCAAAAAAAGCAATGGAGCAGCAGTGGATTATTGACCTCGATGATTTGAAGAGCGAGTCAAAGACATTGCCATTTGATTTTGATGCCGAGGAGATTAAAGGTGAAAACAAGATTAAGTATATTGTTCCAATGGCTGAGGCTGGAAACTTCAACTTTGTTTTCATGCTGTCAAAATTAATAGTACAAATAAGTTAGATTTTGAAGATAGAGATCTGATGAGAGTTATAGGAAAACAGCTCTCTGTGTTCATTAATCTTCATATCACTAGTACTCAATTGGCAGAGAGTCAGCAGTTCAGTGCTTTCAATCAAATGTCGACATTCTTAGTGCATGACTTGAAAAATGTACTCGCGCAGCTAGAGTTGCTCTCGAAGAATGCTAAAAAGCACAGGAACAATCCTGAGTTTATAGACGATGCTTTTGTGACCATCGAATCAGCCTCTGCTCGACTCAACAAGGTGCTATCGCATCTTAGAAAACGCAGTCTTCAAGAACATGGTTTAGAAAAAACAAATTTAACCGAGGTCATTGTTGAGGCTTGTCACGATCGTATGCATAACTCCCCTCCTCCAACTTGCGACATAAAGATGGAGGATGAAGTCTTCCTCGAAGTTGATAAAGAGCGAATTAAGAATGTGTTTTTGCACTTAATTCAAAACTCACAAGATGCGACAGAAGCAAATGGCAGCGTGACGGTTTCACGAGTCGATAAGGAAGGTTTCTTTGTTGTCCGTATTGAAGATGATGGCATTGGGATGTCGGAATCGTTCATTTCAAATCGACTCTTTAAGCCGTTTGATACGACGAAAGGGAACGCCGGTATGGGCATTGGTGCTTACGACGCGAAAAAATTCATTGAGCAACTCAATGGTTATATCGAAGTCACTTCGTCTGAGGGCGTTGGTTCAAGATTTGAGGTATATATCCCTACCGAACAATAAAGGTCTACTATAATCATTGAAATCATAGCGAGTTAAGGGAACCACTGTAGCCAACAGAATTCCAGTTTGGAATCGTTGGGCTTCAAAGATTTAGATTCATGGATGGTCGCAATAAAGGTATGCCAGAGGAAGTGTAATGGAGAAATTACTCGTCGTAGAAGATGACATCGGAATTCAAAAACAACTAAAGTGGACACTAGACGATTACGACGTGGTATTTGCTGGCGATAAGTCATCGGCAATTTCTTCGTTGAGGCGTTTTACACCCAAAGTTGTAACGTTGGATCTAGGTTTGCCACCTGACGCAGAAAATGCCAGTGAGGGATTAGCAACTTTACAGGAAATTCTTTCGTTAGATCCAAGCTGTAAAGTGATTGTGATTACGGGAAACGAAGATAATCTGAATGCGCTCGAAGCAATTAAACTAGGGGCGCATGACTTCTACCAAAAACCCATCAATGACGAAGAACTGACGGTCATTATTAACCGAGCGTTTTTCGTGTCTTCGATAGAAACAGAAAATGCCAAGCGCGAAGCTCTAGAATGTGAAGATACTCCAATAATAGGGACGAGCCCTAAGATCATGAGAGTGAAATCGATGATCGATAAAGTTGCGCCAACAGAACTAACGACCTTGTTACTCGGTGAGAGCGGTACCGGAAAAGATTTGATCGCACGTGAAATCCATCAGAAAAGCCGTAGAAATACTAAACCATTTGTGGCGATTAACTGTGCTTCTATACCCGAAAACTTGCTAGAGAGTGAACTTTTTGGTTATGAAAAAGGGGCATTTACCGGCGCACAGAAAACGACGCCAGGAAAAATTGAATGCGCCAATGGAGGAACATTATTTCTCGATGAAATCGGTGATATGCCTTATCCTCTCCAGGCTAAGATACTTCGCTTTCTACAAGATAAAGTGGTCGAGCGTGTTGGAGGAAGAACGCAAATTCCTGTTGATATAAAGATCGTCTGCGCAACCAACCAGAACTTGAGAGAAATGGTCCTTGAAAAAACGTTTCGAGAAGACCTGTTTTATCGTATTAGTGAAATTGTCATCGATATTCCACCTCTGCGTGAACGAAATGAAGATGTACTTATCTTAAGTCGAATGCTGTTAAATCAATGTGCGGATATGCTGTCAAAAAAATTCACAGGATTTAGCGACGAAGCTATGGCGGCTTTGATGGCTCATAGTTGGCCAGGCAATATTCGGGAGTTACAAAATAAAATTCGATCGGCTGCTGTAATGAGCGATACAAAGCTTATATCTGTAATGGATTTGGGCTTAGATGATACTCATGACGAGTTGGACTTTAGTCTGAAAGTAACCCGAGAAAAAGCTGAAAAAGAAGCGGTCTCTAAAGCCCTGGCATACTGTGATGGGAATGTGTCCAATACGGCGAAGTATTTAGGCATAACACGTCCTACACTCTATCACGCTTCTTGATAAATATGCTTTGAAAAGTATGTAGTGTATTTGTCATTAATTATATTTATGGATTGGTCAGGTGCATGATGTGAATGGAATAACGTTATCAGTTAATATTTCTGAAAAGCCAGAAAGAATGCGATACTTTTCTTCTTGATATTACCATTCTCAGGGTTAGTGTTTTATTATTAATTGGAACTTGCTGCAATCTGGATTCTATCAAAACATTAATGTGGCATTTGATTTTGATCAGGCATGGTTTTGAGAGTGTTGCGTATCCACCACAAGAATGGACTATTAAATCCCTCAAGAATATGTCCCCTGTTAATTAAGCACCCTTTCCTTTATCTATATCGAATTCCGAGCGAGTTCTTTCAGTTATTTGGTTTAAGTCCGGAATTAAGTGTTATTTTATTGTCGTTGATGTTTCATTTAGGCACATTGACGATTTCTTATTTCATTTTCTTGAATATCCTTAATAGTACGTCAAAGTCGATATTGATGACGTTATTGTTTGCCAGTAGCACGACATTTCTTGTTAATGGTATCGTGCTCGATTCGTACGTCTTGGCGGGATTTTGGATTTCTTGTTGTTTTTTCTTATATATCAATAATATAAGTAGTGATAAGTTAGCAGTGTCATGGCTTAAAATAGTGGTATATTCGATGGCAATTGGTACAACCACCTACTTACTGTTGTTGGTGTTATTGCTAGAGCTTTGTACCATTATTTACAAAAGAGGAACATGTTCACGCTCGGAAATTTGTCACTATTTGTTGGTCGGTTCAACGCGATTCTTGATGATTTTTCTGTTGCTTTTATCATCTGTTATTATCAAAGTATATTATCGATTATTTCAGATCCAATTGGCGTTATAAAGCGTACGTTGTGGGCAGTCGTCAGGCCCGGAGAAAAAGAAGATTTACTTTCTATTTCCATGACATTTATTGTTCATAGTTTTGTTGCTCCAATTCATAGTGTTATTGAAATAGAATCAAATAAATTCATGTCGGATTTTAGAGGAAATGAATTTAGTGTATTGGCTTATATTAATATTGCCTTGTTATTCATTTTGTCGGTCCTTGCATGTATAAATGGTAAAAAATGTTTTATTGCATTTTCATGGGTATTGATAACAATGATTTTCCACTTGGAGTATCAAGATCGTGGTAGTTTGTTTCTCTATACCGGCCATACGATATTAGCCACTTTCGTTATGCTTAGCTATGGGATAAAAAATTTAGAATTGAACAGAAGATTCTTTCTTCTGATTTTGTTTGTTTTTAGCCTCGCTTGCCACAACATCCTTGCCATCCTTTCGGCGATTCAGAGTGTTCATACTATTTGAATGAGAGTGGTGATGTCCAAGATTATCTGGAGCTTACCATTGTGTGACAATGTCACATATGTTCTTTCGTGATTTATATGATTCTATTGTCTTGTTCTTGTTCTTGTTCTAGGTCTTGCGCTTAAGCACCCTACTTTTCTCAAATTAATCTCTACTTATGTAAATGTATATTTTCAAAAGTAGCTTACGTCGAGTTGGGTTTTTGGTAATATCTGACCTAAGATCAAAAAAGGTTAACGTTGATTTCTGTGATTTAGGGGCGAGTATGGCTAATGATGTGCGAGTGATAAACGATTCAGATACACGGTTTTCTGAGCTTGATGATTACAAACAACGTAGTCAGGTGTCACTGTCACAGAACTCTCGCTCTCAAAATCCAGCAATATCCTACTTACAAAGCTTGCCTAGTCGTAAAAGCCGCCGTACGGTCGCATCATGCTTGAATTCATCAGTTAAATATTTTGGGGGCACCGATCTCGAAAGGTGGTCTTGGAATGAGCTAAGTAATGTGCACCTTAGATTCATTATTGATAAATTGTCTGAACTTGGTCGCGCGCCAAGAACGATCAATTTATATCTCGCTGCGTTAAAAGGTGTCGCCAATGAAGCTTTTGCTCTAAAGCAAATTTCCTCTGATACGTTGGCACTTATAAAGATGGTTAGATCCGTTAAAGGGCATAGGATCCCCAAAGGACGTTCTTTAGAGGATTCTGAAATTCAGTTTCTTTTTAAACACTTAGACTCAGAAAGGGATGTGACTGCTCTTCGAGATTCTGCCATTATTGCGTTGATGCTCGGAGCTGGATTACGGCGAAGTGAAGTTGTTGCTCTTGATTTGGTGAATTTAGTCTTTCGAGATATGTCTTTAGTCGTGCATGGTAAAGGGAATAAGCAACGTCAAGTGTATTTACCGGAACAAAGCTGGAATCGATTAGTTGCTTGGATTGACAATGTGAGAGGTGACTATCCCGGCCCGCTGTTTACTCGCATTCGAAGACACAGCGATGTGACCGATAATCGCCTTACTGATCAAGCTATTTACTATATTTTGCAGCGTCGAAGAGAGTTAGCGCGGGTTCAAGACACTTTTGCCCCTCACGATCTCAGACGCACATTTGCTTCGGGTATGCTTGATTGTGGGGAAGACCTTGGTACGCTGAAAGATGCGTTGGGGCATGCAAGTATCACCACAACGCAACAATACGATCATCGTCATCTGGATCGTCTAAAAGATGCACGTCATCGCTTAAATACTCGTTTTAAGATGTGATTCACTTTGACCAAATGGCTTCGTCCGGTTTTGTGTGTTCTGTTTTTGTCTGAGATTCCGACGCAGTTTTAAGAGCTGATAAACAGCCTATCATAGCGATAAGAACATAGAACAATTCAAAATATGCCATGGATACAGCAGCGCCGGAAACGCAATAGGCCATCAATGATACTTTTATCATCCTTGCTAATTTCGATTGCCACTCGTTTTTGAAGTACTTTTCTATTGATGAGAGTTTTAAAAATGCTAAAACAATGATGGATAGATATAGAAATAGACCAACAAAGCCATGGTCGCCAAGAACTTGAAAGTATATGCTATGTGCAGCCCAGCCTTTATCACTGGGTTGTGAACTTGGAATAAAGCTCAATTTATCAAAATTATACGATAAACTTCGCCAAATGTGTCCGTATTGGGGAGCTCTAAACCCACCACCTAAGATTGGTCGTTCAAGTGCCATTAAGGTATGTATCTTCCAAGAAACGAGTCGATTTGAAAATGAACCATCACTTTCAGCCGTTTTAATCGTTTCCATACGTGAAAACCATTTGTCAGGAAGAAGGTCCGACGCCACAAAAGAACGATAAGGAAGCCGATAGTCGCAAGTAGTTTGCGGTTTGTTTTCAGCCAAAAGTACCCTCCGACGAGTACTAATCCGATAAATCCACCACGAGATTTCGTTCCTAACACAGCTAAAACACAAACGAAAACCAATCCAATTAATCCAATTTTAACCATTTTCGGGAGTAATTGAGATGAGGAATATCAGTAAAGGTATAGTCATTAGTAATGCTAATGCCATATGGTTATTGTCGGCTAAAATATGACCACTTGGCCCGTGAATTTGATGGAAGCCACCCGACTTAATGAATTTAAGTCCTTCAACTAAACCAAAAAGCCAATAGACAAACCAATTGACCATATCATCAGTGAAAAGTGATTTTGTTTTCTGATGATTAGGTAAATGAACAAAAAGAGCAAAATTACTTTGAAAAAATTCTCCCATATAATCCATGAAACAGCAGGGAAAATTAGCGTATTATTTGTAGTGATGGTTGTGTGTAAAAAAAACAATAGGACGAGGTAGAAAAGTGCATCCAATTTTAAGGGAGGCTTATTGTTGAAAAAAGCGTATGCAATCATCGCGCTAGCGGCAAAAACAACATTATATCTAATCGCTTCTGCAAAACCGTATAACCAGTAAACAGGAACGAAAAGTCCAGACCACAACCAAATAGACACAGCAATAAATGGCTTTCTAAATGAGATTAATAATATAATGACAAAGAAAATGATAAATACGATATCTCTCATTCATCATCCTCATTTTCTATTTTTGTTGCTCGAATGCAAATAAAAATTAACATTGCTAAGCATCCTGCATATAAAAAGCTTTCCATTTAATTTATCGCTGTTTGATAAAGCTGGTGATAAGATTCAACCATCGCGTCTTGGCTGTAGTATTTGACGATGCGTTTTCGTGAATTGTCTGAAAATGACTCTAAATCTTGCTTGTTTTCAAATAGTTCTATCATCTTCGAAGAGTACGAATCCAACTTGTCATTTGGAATACTTACCCCTGTAACCTGTGAAACACAGACCTCTTTAATGCCTCCTACGGCGGTCACTAAATGAGGTACGGACATAGACATAGATTCGATGAGTGTCATCGGAATGCCCTCAGCCAGGGAAGCCATTACAAAAACATCGAACGCGTCATAATAATCACGTACATTTGTTTTCGCACCAGTAAATATGATCTTGTCGGCTATCTCAGGACAACCGGCGACTCGCTGCTCGAGTTTTTCTTTATCTGGGCCATCACCAACAATGACTAAGATACAATTTTGGTCAAAATGGGGAGACTGTCTACATGCCTCTATAAAGCTATCGATAATAAAAGCTTGGTTCTTGATTGGATGTAGGCGAGATACATGCCCAAACACAAACTTTTCTGCAAACGAGAGTTTCAAAGACAAGTCACTCGTGTTTGGTCGATAGTATTCAGTATCGATGCCGTTATTAATCAGAGCAACTTTTTTATTGTAGATATGCACTTCATACTTTAACCAGTCACTTAAATCTTCTGACACAGCGATAAATCGGTTGATAAAGGGACTCATCAATCGACGTAGTATTTTGTACTTTGTAACACTGCCATTAATGTCGTAAGAATCTCTTCCGTGCTCTGCATGAACCCTTAGTTTTACGCCAACTAACGGTGCTAGCCAATGATATTCAATAGTCGATAGATTATAGCTGTGTAGTACATCGGGTTTGATTTTTTCAGTAAGTCATACAGCTTTAAATGTAACTTAAAATCATGACCACTTATTTTATTTAGAGAATAAGTGTCGATATTAACATCAATCTCAGATATGAAACTTCCGATTTCTGTCAGTGCAATAATACTATGATGGTAACGGTTTTTGTCCAAGGTGGTTATACAGTTTGCGATAACCCGCTCTAAACCGCCGATATCAAAGCTATAAACCAAGTGGCATACGTGTATTTTATCGTTCTTATTCATAAATGTTTGCTGTAATCAAAAACAATCCATTGCTTATGCTAACTCTAGGAGCAGACTCAAAAATTTGCAAAATTAATAGTTATGGTCTTTAACTTATAGGTAGGAAATAAAGACCAAAAAGTCGACGCTACTTGTTCGGGACTGAACAAGATGATTTTTTTGGGTTTAGGACACAAGACGCTAAAAAGGATTTTGGATATGTTTGTAAGAGCTCGTTCGCCTCTAAGGTTAGGGATTGCGGGAGGCGGTACGGATATCTCCCCATATTGCGATACTTATGGTGGTTGCGTGTTAAACGCGACGATTGACATGTACGCTAACTGTACAATTGAACTCCTAAAGCCCGAAGATGGCATCACGTTTGAAGCTCAAGATATTGAACAGACTTTCCATTGTCCGTTACAGACAAAACTCCCTCTAACCGGTGAATTGCAGCTACATAAAGCGATCTATAACCGCATTGTGCGTGACTTTAATCACAACGAACCTCTCCCAGTAAAAGTCTATACACATTCTGATGCGCCTCCAGGAAGTGGTTTAGGGTCTTCTTCTACCATGGTAGTCACTATCCTCAGTGCTTATCAGCAGTTGTTAAATTTGCCGCTTGGAGAGTATGACGTTGCTAAGTTAGCTTATGAAATTGAGCGAAAAGATTGTTGCTTGTCTGGTGGTAAGCAAGATCAATACGCGACGACATTTGGTGGCTTTAACTTCATGGAGTTTTATGACAATGAACGCGTTATTGTTAATCCATTACGTATCCGACAAAGCATTTTGAATGAGCTTGAGAGTCAAATTATTCTGTTTTTTACCGGCGTATCACGTTCATCCGCACAAATTATTGATGATCAAGTAAAAACAACGACTTCGGAGGATAAGAAGCCTTTAGAAGCCATGCATGAAGTCAAAAATCTCGCTTATTCCATGAAAGAGTGCCTTTTAAAGTCAAATATTGATGGGATGGCTGACCTGTTAAGAGACGCTTGGAATGCAAAGAAATCTACCTCAAATGCGATATCTACTCGGGAGATCGAGCTAATAGAAGACCGAGTGTTAAGTGCTGGTGCGAAGTCGATAAAAATTTCTGGAGCCGGCGGCGGCGGTTTTATGATGTTATTCGTTGACCCGATTAGACGATTGGATGTTGAAAAAGCACTCAAAGATCTCGATGGACATATACAACCATTCCGGTTTACTCAACAGGGGACACAATCATGGACAGTATAACGTTTATACAACAGCATATATCGGCGTCTATTGAGACAAAACAAGCTCTGTTGTCTTCTCCTGGGGTTAATGAAAGTATTGCTAATGCTGCGAAAACTACATTGGATGCGTATAGACATGGCCACAAAATAATTATTGCTGGCAATGGTGGCAGTGCAGCAGATGCGCAACATATAGCAGCAGAATTTGTAAGTCGTTTTGAATTTGACCGGCCCGGGTTACCCGCGATGGCTCTCACTACAGATACATCAATTTTAACCGCCATTGGAAATGACTATGGTTTTGAAAGACTCTTCTCTCGACAAGTCGAAGCGAATGGCCAGCCTGGGGATGTGTTTGTTGGAATTAGTACATCGGGTAATTCACCAAACATTCTATCTGCGTTTAAAACAGCAAAGGAGTTTGGGTTAACGACGATAGGGCTTGCTGGAGTCGGAGGTAAGATACAAGAAGCCTGTGACATTTGTATAAGCGTTCCATCTTCTCACACGCCAAGAATTCAGGAAAGTCATATACTTATAGGTCATATTATTTGTGCTTATGTAGAAGAGGGAATGTTTGGTGAGCAGTACAAATAGTATAACCGCCATCGTCTTATGTGGCGGCTTAGGTACTCGCTTAAGGTCCGTAAGTCGCTCTTTACCCAAGCCTATGGTGCCTGTCGCAAACAGACCTTTTTTAGAATATATCTTGGACTACCTTATTGTTCAGGGGGTGGTACGGGTTGTTTTAGCTGTGTCTTACAAAAAGGAAATAATCATTGAGCACTTTGGCTCAAAGTACCGAAATTTAGCCATTAGCTATTCAATTGAGTCTAACCCTTTAGGGACTGGGGGAGCAGTAAAAAAAGCGATAGAGCAGATTATTCCTTGTCCTGAACAATTGATTCTGATTATTAATGGCGACACTTTCGTTGAATATTCCTTGTCAGATATGGTTTCAAAATGCAAGGAAAAGCACGCAGACTTTGTTATGGCATTAAAAGACATGGATGATACAAGCCGCTATGGGCGAGTAAAAGTAGAGCATCACAACATAACTGAATTTGAAGAGAAAAAAAGTGGTTATAAAGGGTTGATTAACGCCGGTATTTATCTATTTCACCCGAGCCTTTATAAGGCCTTTCCCAAATCGGACACCTTTTCTTTTGAAAACGATTTTTTAGAGTCATTTATTCGTAACCACGATGTTCAACCATCGATATCTGATGGCTACTTTATCGATATAGGAGTGCCCGAGGATTATCAAAAAGCTCAAGAAGACTTTGAATATACTAACTTAGCATGGAAAGCACCGTGAAAGAATTTCTTAGCCGCCTAGTAAAAAAACGTAACCTTATTAAGTTCAATAAAGCGTTAGCTAATGTCATTGATACGCCTCCTATAAGTAGCGTGGATCACTCCGATGTTCTGTTGGTTTCTCAGGTACATCATGCTGCGGTAAAAATGTCACTAGTCGCAATTAAGTCTTTCATACAAAAATTCGGGGACTGCAAAATCGAACTGATTAATGATGGAAGCTTAACTGATAGTGACCTTAGCTTACTTACGTCTCACATAAAAAATGTCATCATTGTCAATATCGAAGATATCGACAGACTCAGTTGCCCAAAAGGGGGGTGCTGGGAAAGACTCTGCTATTTACTTAAGCGAACAGAAGACTACTATGTAATACAGCTAGATAGTGACACTGTCACTATTGGTGCGGTACCTGAAATTCGTCGACAAGTGGACGACAACCGCGGTTTTACTATTGGGGGGCCGATGTTTCCAGATCCTGTCCCTATTGACTACATGTCAAAGTTGGCAGAAAGCTGGAAAAACAGCCATGTACAAGCAAAGGCAGAAAGTAACCTCTCTGCACTTAAAGTTCTTAATATTACGCATTATCTGCGTGGATGTGCGGCATTTACCGGATTTCCTAAAGGATCGCATTTACAGACTTTGCTGCCTGAAGTTTCCGAAATTATGGAGAAACAATTAGGGAAAGCGACTTGGTCAGAATGGGGGACTGAGCAATTCTCTAGTAATGTAATGCAGTCTCTATGTGAACACAGCCAGATACTAAAGTGGCCAAAATACCATAATCATGGCTTTCCAAGTTACGAAACTAAGCAATCGGGTTTGAACGCCTATTTAGGGAAAGTATCACTGATTCATTTTATTGGCCCGACGCGTTTTTCCAACGACCTCTATACCCAAGCCATTCAACACACGATTCAGAGTTTGAGATAACTTTGGATTAAAAGAATTTGATCACATGGACGTAATAAAATTAGTGACCACAAATAGAATGAACACATAAAAAGGTACGTTATGGAAAACAACGAATACTATCCAATGTTTGTGGATCTGGATGGTACATATACTAAAACCGACCTATTATTCGAAAGTTTTTTTGCCGCATTAAAACAAAACCCCCTGATCATCTTTTACTGTATTCCTTGGCTATTAAAAGGCAAATCTCATCTAAAGTACCAACTGTCATTGAGAGCCGATTTAGATATGAGCCGTTTGCCATTAAACCAGCAATTAGCGTCATACATGGCCGATGAAAAAAAGCGTGGCCGAAAAATATATTTGGCGACCGCATCGAACGAAAAGTATGCGAAAGCCGTCGTTAATCAACACGCCATATTTGATGATTGTATATACAGTAATGAAAATACCAATCTCAAAGGTAGAGCAAAGTTAGAGAAGATCGAACGAATTAGTAAAAAATTCATTTATGCTGGCAACGACTCTATTGACTTCGAGATCTTCTCTCATGCAGAGCAAAGTGTTTTAGTTAATCCGACCTATCAAGCAATGAAGAAAGCACAGAACTTTAATATTGATAAAGTGTTTGATACAGAGAAGCCAAATTGGAGAATTTGGTTAAAACAGATACGGGCTCATCAATGGTTAAAAAACTTACTCGTATTCGTTCCGCTCATCGTATCTGGAGGGCTTTGGAACGTCACCACCGTCATTTATGCGTTGTGTGCTTTTATTGCGTTCAGTTTTTTAGCATCAGCGACATATATACTTAATGACTTGCTCGACATTGAATCTGATAGAGCACACAGTAAGAAAAAATATCGGCCTTTAGCCGCAGGCAGCATCACCATTAAAGATGGGGTAGTGATGGGCTTTATATTGCTGTCTATTGCCTTAGGCATCTCTTTGTTTATTGGAGCAAATTTCACTTTAGTACTCTTGTCTTATTTACTATTGACGGTGTTGTACTCATTTAAAGTTAAGCAGTATGTGGCTATGGATGTGGTTACTTTGGCACTCCTCTACACGATTCGAATTCTCGCTGGAGCTGCGGCTATCGGTGTTGTCGCCTCATTCTGGTTGCTTGCTTTTTCGATTTTTATTTTCTTGAGTTTGGCATTAGTTAAACGTTGCTCTGAAATCCAAACGATGGAGACTGACGGTAAAACAAGAGCCAAAGGACGAGATTATACCGTTGAGGATTACGCAGTATTGAACAGCTTCGGTGCATCGTCCGCTTTGCTATCTGTTTTGATGTTCTGCTTTTACATCAACAATAACGTGCTAACCAATCAATACCAACAGCCCGACATTCTTTGGTTGATCGTGCCAGCACTATGTTATTGGTTAATGCGAATGTGGATTAAGACCCATAGAGGAGAAATGCATCATGATCCTATTATCTTTTCATTAAGAGACCGAGGGAGCTTGATTACAATTAGCTTCTGTGGACTTGTAGCTATAATGGCACAAATATCATGAATATCGTATCAATAGGACTTATTTTAGTTAGTGTGTCTTTCTCTGTACTCGCTCAAATTTTATTGAAACACGGCATGTCTAACCCTGCAGTTCAAGCATCGTTCAGCTCCGGGATTGTAAGTGGTGTCACTTCCATACTGACTAATATCTTTGTGCTCAGTGGACTTTTTTCGTATGTATCGAGCGCAGCAATTTGGTTGGGTGTATTAGCTAAAGTAGATGTGAGTAAAGCCTACCCGTTCGTTGGGCTTGGATTTATCGGAACCATGCTATTCGCTTATTGGTTTTTAAACGAACCGCTTACCATACACAAGGCAACTGGCACGCTGCTGATACTTATCGGCGTTTTCTTAATTTCTAAATAGAATGAACAGCAATGACTAGAGCTTCCACTTCGTTAATCCTGTTTATTGTCCTGTTTCTGTTATCGACTTTTTACCTTGTTACATTTGTAGGTAGGCCCATAACGGGAGATGATATATGGGGAGCCACCGCCATTCTTGGAAGCCCTATAGAAGTGGTTATTTTTACTGTTAGGTGGGATCTTCACCCCCCACTCTACTATTCATTTCTAGACATTTGGGCGATTGCCGGGAAATCAGACCTATGGCTTCGCATGAGCTCGTCGTTTCTTCATGCATTAGTGACAGTAATAGGTTTTAACTATGTTTGGCGTAGGGAAAACTTGCTGGCAGCGCTACTTGTCACGGCGATTATTTTTTTCTCACCCCTTTTGTTCGAGTTCAGCACCAGAATTCGAATGTATTCATTTATATCAGTGCTATCGATATGCATTTTCTACTCTATAGAGAAGTACAGAGAAACCGCTGAACAGAAGTACTTGCTGTCCGTTTTCATACTCGGGTTTATTTTGTCCTACTCTCATGCCATTGGTATTCTGTTCGTTTTTTTCCACTTTTGTTATGGTTTCCACTTCTTACTTAAAGATCAAAGTAGAGTCAAAATCTGGGTGATTCTTCATGCCATACTCGCACTGCTGTCACTGCCCGCCATATTGAATTCCATGCTTAAATCGGTCGGGCATGCAGTAGAGCCATCTATTTCAAATATTATAAACGTATTTATTCGTTTGTTTTTCTTGGCGACCAACACTTTTGATATTGGCGATACTTTTGTTCTTACTTATTTTATTACAAAAGTGGTGCGCCCCATTGTTGTTTGCTATATCGTTTTGCCCATCATTTTTATTCGGTTATATCGTACACACTTAAACCTCTTTGGCTTCCGAGAAACTTTATCTTTGCATTGCCTATGATTGGTATTGCATTAGCGATATCGATCAATCGTCTAAAAATCCCTAGGCCCGCAAAATTATTGATTCCATGCATCTTAATTGGAATCTCTTTGTCCAACACAAGCTTTGTGGAGAAACGCTCTTCGTTTAAAGAGTTAGTTGACGTGATTCAGAATGAAAGTGACGGAGTGAAAATCTGTATAATATCGAAAAATACGCTGCATACTTTTTGGTCATTGCAACGTTACCTTAATACCCCTATTTGGGGTAATCCTATTGACGTTCAACCGCCTCTTTCTGACCGATGGGTGAGCATTGCCCAACGTTCCCCCGCATTTGTAAGCGCGGCGTTAAAGCTCTCCCCTCACCTTAACTATACAGATTCTGCTCAATGGGTTATTTCCTCTGGTAACACTAAGCGCTGTGAAGAACCAGATATCATGAATATCCTAATAATAAGCGATGATGAAATAGACCATGATAATCTTGTGTTTCAAAATGCGGGTTACAGTGTTTATCGTCAGGATGTACTGCCTACGAACGAAAAAACAAACTATGGAAACGTCAATTCTCGATAAAATCACTGTCAGGAATTTTTACATACTTGCATACTTGTTGTATAAAAAGACCTAATCAAAAATCATTGAATATATATTACTGTAGTTTAACGCTTTTTTTACATCGAAAATAATGGCTTGGAAATTGCTTCCTATAGCTAGATACATGTGATCAAAGGAAACTCAGTGCGCAAACCATGGCCAGTTCTAGTCCTATTTTCTTTTCTTGTTGGCGTACATTCTGCGTCATACGCAACGCCAATTTTTTTAGAATATCCCTCGCCTAATCATCAACTCGATCTAATATTCACTGAGCCTGATTCCTACACTTTGCTAAAAGACTCTACCCATTCAAGCAGCACTAGAGCGTCACAAGTTACAGCTTTTTCCGGTTCTGATAATTTGGAATCGTATTTTGTTCAAGATGTTGCGAGTCGCGACTCGCTAGATGCCGAAAATGAGTTCTTTGATAATCACCCCTGGGTCGAAGTAGCTCAAGATCTCGTTACGAACTACGAAATATTGCCGGACGCACTAATCAACTGGAAAGTACAAGTAGACAATTTTATCTATGACAAGCCTATCTATTACACAGGAACCAAAACGAATATACCCTCAAAACCACACAACGATCGCTATATCGAATGGCGCGTTTTTTTTGATTCTATCTACTTTACTTGGTTCAAATTTATTACAGTTACAACCGTGTGTATTTGGCTTCTTATTGATTGCCTAAAATCAGAAAAAAGTCGGCGATACAGAAAATGGCGTTCTGTATACCAACATAACTTCAAGTAAAGAGACAGATTCTGGACTGTTTAACTTTGAAATCTGCAATGGTTATCGATAGAGAGGTAAATTGAAAACGGTGTTTTTTATATCATTAACCACTTTCATGTGAGGGCCATCGTTCGTTAAATTCGCGCTGTTCTCAATGCTTTTTAAATCAACTGCCTGATAGCTTGAATAGATAAATGGGAAAAAGTTATCTTCGGTTTCTTGCTGTGTCAGAACGTCCTGTGATCGTATCGCATTACTTTGGTTACTTAATACAAAATGGGAAAACCTCGCCCCTGATATGTCAGCAGCCAAGTCGGATGTATCGAAGCCTGAACCGCCATGATTTGCATCGAAGAGTTCTTTTATTTCGCCTATGTTGTTAGAAAAAGTCTCGTTGCCCACACGCTCCAAAATCGCGGAGTACAAAAAATGCAAGGCCAAATCCTTTCTATCACCAAGAACGACATTTATTGATGATGCTCGCTTCATTTGCGACTTTAAATATTCAGGGTCGATTTTTACAAGTTCAGCAAAGCGAACATTGGCAAACGCTATAGCCGCAGACCAAATGGCGTATTCATTTTCTTTTATTGGGTCACTCTGCGAACTTCTCTTTTTCGCTAACCGAAATGCAGCATTGAAGATGCTCGACAGTGAGATATTAACGTGTTTTTTTACATCGACATCATCGAGAATGTAGTCAATGTAGGTACTGACGATAACGTAGTCTAGTTGGTAACTGGTATTGTTCTTGAAAGACTTGACCGTTGAAACAATAGCCTTGAGACCGTCTTTACTGTGTTGTTTAAAATGTCCATCTTTAGTGGCTTGCGTTGATACGACTCCAGATTCAATAGTAAGATTATTTAAACTTTGCAAAAATACGTCACTGATTGAAGCGTCGAAAAACACCTTTATTACATTATTGGCGAACCATTTTGCAAAATTGCCAGGCACATATAGATTGCCGATATGGCAACTATCGATAGAATTATGTCGGTCAGGGATAAGTAAACATGAGATATTTATATAACTCGATCTAAGAAAATGACTTAAGTCCAAAGTCCCTTTACCAACATCCCACCTTGAGCCATACTAAAATCTACATTGAGCCAAGGTGCCGCTTTTGATGCCGTTTTGAAAATGGAACGTAACTCACTTTCTGTCAAACGGACATTAAATTGAGTACTTTCTGAAAATAATTCCGAGCTCACATCTCCATATGAACTGACGGCAACTTTCACATCCTCTGGCGTTGCGTAAGAATCGTTAATTTGAGCGTGGTCAGATACTATTAAGAAAAACAATACGATAATCACCAATACAGAAAAACTGAACAGGGTTAAGAGAAATACAACCGCCCTTTTTAATGAATTTTTGTCATTGTGCACAAGCTTTCCATTTCATGTATCAGTTTTTATCTCTGCAACTGCATAGCTCTCATGTTTAGTAGACCATGTCTAACACGAAGCTGGCTCGGTTTTCTTTGTATTGGGAGCTATTAGCATGATTAAACGATAAGTCCCAAGATAAGCTTTGAGAAAACTGGTTGGTTAACGAAATATCGTATAAGCGATAATAGTCATTACGATCGCGTTCATTCGGTGATTCGAAAATATTTTTATCATAGTTGAAGCTGCCAGATAATGATGTGTTTTTTGATAAGCGATGCGTTGCGGTAAGCGCAGCACCGTACAATTTACTGTCGCCAATTTCACTCACTTCAGACAAAGAGTGCCTATCCATGGCTCTAACTTCGAACGAGAAAGACGTCCGTCTTAACGACAATATGGAGTTAATGCTTAACTCTTTTACCAGTTCATATTCCGCAATATCCTGACCATCAACTAAAAAACGTCGTTCAAAGTTTCTGACTTCTTCTGTATAAGTAATGGAATTCGTCATTCTTTTGCTTTGATGACTCAACGAAAAATCGTAAGCATCACCAAAAAATCTGCGCGTGTAGTCAAATTCAACTAGTGTTCGAGAATTTGGGTTGAACACAAACGAACCACGCCAAAAATCTCTGTCATGGAACGAAAAATCGTAGCCAACTTCAAAATACGATCGTTTATGCCAGTAGTACCTCATTGCTGGCCCCCAACTGCCCGACTCCACGGTGCTTCCACCATCATCTGTGTAACCCTCATAATAAACTCGAATCAAGGGACTCACACGCTTCATGGGTTGTAATCCAACTTCTTGCTCTATTGTGTAATCGTAATTTTGTTCATCGCTGTCTCTTGCCACACTCCGGTTATATGAGTAATCAGTTAGCCAAAACCAATTTTTCGCCTTTGTCCCATTTTGTAAGGTGATATCCGTCCCGAATCGGTTGTTGTCTCCGATGGCATCTTCATTCGAGGTTACCCCTCCGTCGACAGAGGCATAAAAGTCTATCCACCCCCTTGGGTTGCTTTGGTAAGACAGTTGAGCATTCAGCGACCGGGTTTCTATCGTATCACCCGAGATAATGTCTGCGTTCGCGTTATCTTCTATCGATTGAGCAATATTGGTAATAGAAGCATCGGCACTGAAATTAATGTTGTCTCTATACAAAGCTTTATTTGCGAACAGCGCAAGTTCGTTGAACAACTCATTACGACTCGAATCTACAGAATGGAGTGTTTGATAAGCGTCATAGTTAAAAGATAAATCGCCATCGTTACCATTAACCACGGCGGCAGCGCCTAACGACCATATAGAAACGACACCGCTACGCTCACCTTGAGAGGTTAAATCAATGTTGTCTGAGTAAGTTAAATCACTTGAGGCTGTCGCCGTTAAATCAACTTCTGAAGCTGTTGCCCCACTTACTGCCAAACCTGATATAAGCAAAAAAAGACACGCAGAGTTACTGTTTGACGTTTTAGCCATAGCCATACCCATAACCGTATTGACTCAACTTAGTATCAACGGACTTGTTAACAACAAATCCAATAGCCAATCGGCTATCTAGTTGCGATACTGCTTCTTTTATCGAGGACATTTTTGTCTTATTGTGTTCAACTACGACGACAACTTGGCCAACCAGTTTGGACAATGAAATGGTTTCAATCACGCCGAGTAGCGGCGGGCAATCAAATAAAACAATACGGTCGCTATACCTATTCGCCAACTCTTGTGCGAAGTCCAACATTTTGTCACTAGCAAGCAATTCATAGCTTAAATGGTGAGACTCGCCAGATGGCATTAGCCGAAGGTTTGGGATGGATGTGTTATATATGATGCTCTCAACATTAGATACATCGCCTGTGAGGTAATCAATTAATCCAGGTCGATTATCCACCTTGAGTGTTTTATTCACACTTGGGTTCAACACGTCTGCATCAACGAGTAACACGGATTTATTTTTTTCTAGAGAAAGCATGAGTGCCAAGTTTACAGAGCAAAATGTTTTACCCTCATTTGCTGTAGCACTTGATACCATGATGAGATTGCCATTTTTATGGCTAACCGCTCCAGTTCCAAAGGCGTTATTTACTAACTTGTGTTTTATCGCACGGAACTCATCATTAACACGATACTTTCGACCATTATTCCGCACGCAAACCATTCCTTGGCTTTGCAAATGCTCTTCATCAATCAAAATTGTCTCTTTCGTTTTTGATTGGCTTGTTTCAACATGCTCAGGAAACTCTTCGAATGCCAACGATGAGCCCTCGTCTGATTTTGAATTTTGCATATTTACCCTTATTCCATTATGAGTAATTATTTAATAAACGAATGTAGTCCTGTTGTAGGGTCTCGTATACCGATGGCACGAGATTTACCGTTATTGAAAATGCCAACCCGACGAGTAACAGCATAGACATTAGAATGAACAAAAACAGTCTTCGTCTTTGTTGACCGAGCAAACCGGATGTTTCCGTTGCCGATACAACTCCGAATACTGGCACGCCTGTTAATCGATACAATTGGTGAGTGGATGACACGACCGGGCTGATTTGACTTGTTAAAAATGACACCCCTAAACCTGAACCAATACCAGCGATGAGTACCATGATTAAAAGTACTAATCGGTTTGGACCAGACGGTGAGGTAGGAATAGATGGCGGCTCTATGATCTTAAACTTAATGTCTTCAGAAGCGGAACCTACGCTGTGTGAAATTGAAGCGCTTTCGCCACGTGAAAGGAGATCTTCATACTTTCCTTTCGTAATATCGTAGTTCCTTGTCAACGATGTCAGCATGGCCTCTACATCAGGCACAAGATCTAGCTTACTTTTAATGTCTGAAATTTTCTGTTGATGTTTTTCGACACGAACTTCAAGAGATGCAATCTCGTTATTCAGTTGGTTAAACGTAATTTGGAGATCTTGGTAAACAACATTGTTAATCAAACTATCATCGACTGATAAACGCCTTAATGAGCGGGCTCTAAGCTGTTTTAACTCGTTGAGTTGTCTTTTTGTTTCAACCACATCCGGATGTTTCTCTGTGTATCGAAAAAGTAAGTCATCAAGGCGAATTTCAACCGCTTCCACTCGCTCGTCATACTCCGTCTGCACATTTCGCACCTGACGTCTTGAGTTTGCTTTTTCTCTGTCCAGTTGTACTCTCACTTCTTCCACTCTTGATCTAGCCTCTTTAAGTGCCAGTTCAGCATCTTCTAGCGATAGCTTTTCGTTTTCTAAGTTCGAGTAATAGCTTCTGTCACTACCGGGCATAAAGCCGATGTATTCCCGCTTAAATTCCGCCAGTTCTTTTTCTGCGTCGATCAAACGTCTCTCGTAGTAATCGATTTGCTCATTGATCACATCATTCGCTTGTTCAGCGTCTAAGCGCTTATCGCCTAGCGTACTCTCGATAAAGACATTTAACGCGGCCTGAACGACTCTCTTGGCATAGACAGGATTTTCTCCAGTGTAACTGATCGTGTAGAGGTTATTTCTACCCGTTGACTGAATTTTGATTCCAGATTTAAGTTCATCCAATATTTTGTCATATTCCTCGGGAGTATTGGCTTTAACATTTGCATCGACTTCTTTGCCGATGATCTCGAGATTTCGGCTATTGAGCAGTGTTTTTGCCATCAAGTTAAGTTTTTGCGATGGGTCCGTCTGGATAGCGAGGCCGCGCAGTAAAGGTCGCAAAATAGATTGAGTATCTGCGTAAACTTTGGCTTGTGAAGTGTACTGATTGGGCATCATGGTCACGGCTAACCATCCTATGGGACAAATAATCCACGCAAAAAGGATGATATAACGTCGTTTTAACCATATTCCTTGCAGGTAATTGACGATAACTTTCATTTGGTCTTGCATGCTGACTTCTTCCTTGTCTAGAACCACGCTTCCGGAATAATAATGATGTCACCAGGTAAGATATCGACGTTCGCTTGAATGTCGCCATCTCTCATTAGGTCATCCATCTTCAAACCAAACTCTTTTTGCTCCCTATTAATAACGCGTATGAGTCTTGCGTTGTTCCCATCAGCGAAATCGGTAAGCCCTCCAACTTGTATCATCACATCAAACAAAGTCATGTTTTCTTTATAACTGATCGCCTGAGGTTGGACCGCTTCGCCCATTACACGCACTTGTTCGCTGAACGGCCCGACAAAATTCTGAACTGAAATTGAAACGATTGGATCTCGAACGTAAACCGAGAGTTGGCTTTCAAGCTCTCGGGCTAAAAATGTAGGTGTTTTCCCCGCAGCGACAACGTCATCGACAAGTGCGGTAGAAATCATGCCATCTGGTCTAACCGTATAAACTCCTGATGCCTCAGGGTTACCCCATACGTAAATATCTAGTGAATCACCAGGACCGATTAAATAGCGATAATTGCTAATATCTTGGGTCAAAGAGGGATGTACCGTTGCGGTAGGCAGTGTTGGCAGATTATTCGCTGAGCACCCGAAAAGTAGTGAAATACAAATAAATACAAATACTTGCTGAAAGTGATTAATTACAGTTTGTCTTCCATTCATACATGCGTCCTTAGAATTCCTTTTCTCACATAGTGCATGTTCTTACCACTATCACTGTGATGTTAATCATGCAAAATGCCTAGTATCGCTAGTAAATTGTATCTCCTTACTAAAATCAAATTAGATTCTTAGCTATGTAAGAATCTAATATAGAACAAGATTTTATAATGTGCATAGTTCATGATTTAAATATAGTGCGTTCATAGGAAATTGTTTTATTTTCTTCAATGCTGCTAATAAATAACAGGTTTTCTCTAGATAAAGTTATTAGTAACTTACTGAAAGTTATATTAATACTATCTTCTACTAAGGAAAGTTGAGAAACAAAACTGCATAAACCGTAATGGATTTGAAATTTCCATTTTGGATAGTGGATGTTGTTGGCAACTAAAACAAAAGTGCTACTTTACACTCTAACAACAGTAAATCATCGGAGGATTACCACTAAATGTATGATGGGTAATAGCTTATAAAACAATGACTTAAAAGATTAAAGTGGAGGATAAGATTCACGGTATTGACTCAATTACATTAGGACGAACATTTAGTCATATTTCAGAAATATCGGGATTATTTTTAGTACTATGTCGCTAATATGAGAATGGTCGTGAAGTTTGTTTTCAAGTTGGATTTACTTGAAAAACGCGTCTACGTTTTAAAATATCGTTTTTGATAATGCACGTAATACACTAACATTGATTTTAAGTACGCTCTAAATTATGTCAGGGATTTGATATGTCTAGTGCAAAGTTTCATGGATTGAACACGAATAATACCGTGATGATAGTTACTGATTTTATTATGATTTTCGCCAGTTTTATACTTACGTTATTCTGTGCGAAGTTATTTGTCAGTGATTTTTATTTAAGTTACTCAGATGTCGAGATTTATCTGCAATTTTTTGTATTTTCCATCCCTCTGCATTTAATACTGCTTGGTGTAGGCCTATACAATGAGAAATTGAGAGAGCGCTTTAATGGTATCGTTTTACGTATTTTCGTCGCCATCATCCTAGGGTATATATTGACCAACATTCTCAGCCAAATGTTCACAAAGACATTTTTCCCTCACTCGTTCAATGAGTTATTGTTTTTCATCACTTTTTTGACTCTTTGTAATTGCCGTTTCATGATCATTAAGCTTGGGCTAAACCAGTTGTCTAAGCGACGCGTTCTTGTTCTTGGTTCCGGAAAGAGAGCGAGCATCATTGAGCAGTGCATGCGAAGAAAATCGGATCGTATTGGTCTTGAATTTGTTGGTTTCGTTTCAGTAGAAGGTGATGCTGAAAATCAAATTAAAGCCGAGCAAGTACTAACTGTCTCTGAACCTCTCGAAACCTATGTCCTAAAGAAAAACATCAATGAATTGGTTATTGCAATCGACGAGCGCCGAGACAATCTGCCCATCGAAGCGCTGCTTCAACTCAAACAAGTTGGCGTTCAAATTACTGACATCATTGAATTTGTTGAAAGAGAGACTGGGCAGGTGGCGGTAAACTATTTGACACCTTCTTGGTTCCTGTTTCAAAACCATCGCTCGAAGAATCAATGGCGTACTAATGCCTATTGGCTTTTTAATAGCTTCGTTGCGCTTTCTATTGCGTTGATTACCTTACCAGTCATGCTTATTACCGTCTTTGCAATGAAGATGGAAGGCGGTAGACACTTTCCTGTTTTGTACTCTCAAGAGCGCGTTGGCTTAAATGGTAAGCGCTTTTTTATCTACAAATTTACCAGTATGCGAACAGACGCCGAAAAGAATGGCATTCAATGGGCGCAAAAAGACGACCCTAGGACGACGAAAGTTGGCAAGTTTATTCGCAAATACCGCATCGACGAATTGCCTCAACTTTACAATGTTATTAATGGTGATATGTACTTTGTTGGCCCCGACCAGAAAGACCCCAATTTACGGAAGGGTTCAGCAGCTCCATCCCCTACTATAACCAACGACACAATGTTAAACCTGGGTTAACCGGGTGGGCGCAGCTCAAATATCCTTATGGTAGCAGCGAAAAAGATGCATTAGAGAAGCTTAAATTCGACCTTTACTACATTCGAAATCGTAACTTTACGCTGGACTTACTCATTTTGTTAAAAACATCAGAAATTATTCTCTTTGGAAAAGGTCGTTAATTCTATGTCTGATGGACGATGCTACGACACCTCAAAAGCAACATGTGCGATGACCGTCGATGTTGAAGATTACTTTCACGTCGCCGCCTTTGACAAAACGATCCATCGGTCAGACTGGGGGATAAAATACCCCCTGCGAGTAGAACAGAGTACTCATAGAATTTTGGAACTATTCGATGAGCATAACGTGAAAGCAACATTTTTTATGCTGGGTTGGGTTGCAAACGTGTGCCCAAGTCTAGCGAAAGAAATCGTAGACAATGGGCATGAGCTAGCAAGCCATGGTACTCATCATCAAAAAGCAACCTCACAGTCGCCAGAAGCCTTTCGTGATGATGTTTATCGCTCTAAAGCCTTGCTCGAAGACATTACAGGGGTACCGATCAACGGCTACCGAGCACCAAGCTTTTCTATTAATCCAACCAATGAATGGGCATTTAGCGTTTTAGCTGAATTAGGGTTTGTGTACAGCAGCAGTACTTATCCTGTAAAGCATGACCATTATGGTGCGCCAGATTGGCCAAAATCAAAGTATCTGCGGCCAGAAGGCATATATGAACTACCAATTCCAACGCTCTTTAAGTTTGGTCGTAGTATCCCTATTGGGGGAGGTGGTTTTTTCCGACTTTATCCATATCAATTAAGTAAAGCGCTGATTACGAACTATATTAATAGGACGGGCTTACCTTATAGCTTTTACTTTCACCCTTGGGAGATTGATGAACACCAACCGCGTATCGCCAATGTGCCCTTAAAATCACATTTTCGACACTACCTAAACCTCGGCAAAATGGAAGATCGAGTTAGGTATCTATTAACGGATTTTTCATGGAATACGATGAGCCATGTTTTCCAACTGGATGGACGAACGAATGACTCTACCACTGCAGATCAGAGAACTGACACCCCAAGATATGCAAGCTTGGGACGAATATGTCGATAATCATAAAGATGGCACTTTTTTTCATCTAACGGGTTGGTACAAGGTCATCCAATCCGTATTCAAACACACACCTCACTATTTACTCGCAGAAAATGAGGGCACTATAGTTGGTGTTCTCCCACTTTTTGAGCAAAAAAGTCACTTTTTTGGGCATGCGCTTATCTCGACTCCATTTTGTGTTTATGGTGGTGTGTTAGCGGATTCCGACGCTATCAGGCATAAGCTTGAGAAAGCTTCACTCAAACTTGGTTCATCACTTAACGTTGATTATGTCGAATTGCGTGATAAAGACCAACGAGAGGCAGAAGAGCCTTGGGTGACACATTGCCAACATGCCACATTTTCATCCGTTCTTAACGACACGCCAGATCAAATCCTTACCGACATTAAGCGAAAGCAACGAGCGGTTATACGCCACTCGTTAAACAATGAGCTGCAATGGGACAACCAAGACAATACAACGTTGTGTTACGACGTTTATGCTCAAAGTGTTCGCAACTTAGGTACGCCGGTATTTAATAAGAAGCTATTTGATTCTCTCAAAGACACGTTTGGCCATCAATGTGAAACCTTAGTGATTAACGATAACAATGGAAACCCTGTCTCGAGTGTATTGAGTTTTTATTATAAAGACACGGTTCTCCCCTACTATGGCGGTGGAACAACAGATGCCCGCGAGTTAAAAAGCAACGACTACATGTACTATCAGTTGATGTGTATGGCACGCGATAAAGGCATGTCGAAGTTTGATTTTGGCCGAAGTAAAAAGGACTCTGGCTCTTACAAGTATAAGAAACATTGGGGTATGCAAGAAGACAACCTGCACTATCGAATTGCACTCATTAAAGCAAAAGATTTGCCCAACCTCTCGCCAAACAATCCCAAATATAAATTGCTTATCGGGCTTTGGAAGAAAATGCCACTTGCCCTTTCTCGTCAAATTGGTCCACAGCTTTCCAAGTATCTAGGGTAGAACATGAAAGAGCCGTTATTGTATCTATGCCACCGGATTCCATATCCGCCTAATAAAGGCGATAAGATCACGACATTCAATATTCTAAAGTTTTTAAATAATCACTATGACCTCTACGTTGGTTGTTTCATTGATGACCCGTTAGACCATCAATATAAAGCGCGTGTCGCGGACATGTGCAAGGCGTGCTTTTTTGTCGACCTAAACCCTAAAATTTCGAAGCTCAAGGGGTTAACGGCCTTTGGTAAAGGAGAACCCATTACACTGCCTTACTATCGCAGTTCAAAAATGTCTGACTGGGTGAACAAAACCATCGCGGATCACAACATTAAAAAAGCGTTTATTTATTCAGGATGTATGGCTCAGTACGTGCTTACACCAGAAACCGAACATCTTTATAAAGTCATGCAATTTGCTGATATCGACTCAGATAAATGGCGCCAGTATGCCAATGCATCTAACGGTATCATGAGTAAGATCTACATGCGTGAATATTACACACTGGCTGACTATGAAAAATACGTAGCGGAGCAGTTTTCGGTCAGTTGCTTTATCTCAGATACTGAAGCGTCGCTGTTTCGAGAATTGGTCGATGAGGGTATCCAAGTAAAGATCAAAACCTTAAGCAATGGTATAGATAGCGATTACTTCTCACCTACTAAACAATCAACCTTAGGCGAACCATTTTCCATAGAGGACGATAACTATATCGTATTTACTGGAGCGATGGATTATCGCCCTAATATAGAAACGGTTATCTGGTTCTCACAACAGATATGGCCAAATGTTCTTGCTCGTTGTCCTAACAGTAAGTTTTATATCGTCGGCTCTTCTCCACCGAAAGCGGTCCTTGAACTAGAGAAAACTCAAGGCGTAGTAGTCACCGGCAGAGTCGATGATGTTAGACCTTATCTATCCAATGCAAAGGCAGCCGTTGCGCCAATGCTCATGGCTCGTGGGATCCAAAATAAAATTTTAGAAGCGATGGCAATGGAACTTCCTGTAATGACATCACAACGAGGGGTTGAGGGGCTAGAAAACTGCCCACTCGATAATTTATATGTCACTGACTCAGAACAAGAGATGATCGATTGGGTCTGCGAAAAACTCAATAAACCCCAAAGCAGCGCAAAAGACGCCAGAGCGTGGCTAGAGCGGCACTATAGTTGGGATGCGAAGCTCACCCCACTTCTCGATTACCTTGGGGAAAGCCGTGAGTAGTCGAATGGTTATTCGTTTTGCCTTACCCTTTTTAGCATGGGGACTTGTGTACTTCGAGTCGTTATCAAGCATGGTGACAGTGTGGATGCAGTCTAAAACATTTGAGCACTGCTTCATTATCCTCCCTATCGCTCTTTGGCTTACTTGGAGAAAAAAAGATGAAATAAGAAGCACTCCGGTCCAAACCAGCTGGTTGCCTGTCTTTATATTAGTCTTACCTTCCGCGTTGTGGATGCTAGGCAAAGCTGCCGACGTTGCGCTATTTGAACATGTCGCAGCAGTGTTTAGTTTACAACTCATGCTGTGGGCATTATTAGGTAACCCGCTAACAAAAGTCCTCTTCTTTCCAATATTTTACTTAGTGTTCTGTGTCCCTTTTGGTGAAGAGTTGGTTCCTTATCTTCAATTGATCACCGCAGACATCACTGTTTTCGCGTTACAAATTACTAATATCCCCGTCTATAGAGAAGGGCTGTATTTGGCCATTCCTAACGGATTATTTGAAGTTGCTGAAGCATGCTCAGGGATACGTTTTTTAATCTCTAGCTTGGCACTCGGCACGCTGTTCGCTTATTTGAGTTTCAACAAATGGTGGAAAATAGCAATATTCGTTGGTTTTTCTTTTATTTTCCCAATTATTGCTAATGGTATCCGCGCCTATGGCATCGTTCTTATTGGTTACCTCAGTGATATGCGATATGCCACAGGTGCTGATCATTTAGTTTACGGTTGGGTATTCTTCAGTTTTGTCATTGGTATCATCTTCTTTATTGCTGACAAGTTTTCAGACAAGAAAAGTACCCAGCCGTCCCCATATCCTCGAATGTATGCTCGTTCAATACCCGTAAAAAACGTTATGATCATCCTGTGCTTTTTAGGTGTTTATGCGTTCTTATACCAATGGCAACGATCAATAGATCTAAACGGAAACCAAATCGTAAACGCCGTAAACTTACCGAAAAACACCACACATATAGAGACTTCAAGCTGGGGAATTTCTTTCCCCAAAGCACAACAAGTCTCGCGAGGAGTCGCCCCTGATGGCAGTGTCGAATACTTTTCGGCACGCTATGCACTGAATCAAAAGAATGGAGAACTCATTAGTTCTCTTAACCGCATTTACGACCAACAACAGTGGTCAATCAATAGGAACAGTAAACAGGTCATAACACCGGACTTAACTGAGGCATTCAAAGCAACACAGTTAACCGTTGCAAATCTCAACGGCCAATCGATGAAAATCCTCTACTGGTATTGCATTAATGATTTTTGCTCCAGCAATCCTCTTGAAGTGAAACTGTTTAAAGCAACCAGGTTGATGACAGAAA
This sequence comes from Vibrio alfacsensis, assembly GCF_003544875.1. Lineage (NCBI taxonomy): Bacteria > Pseudomonadati > Pseudomonadota > Gammaproteobacteria > Vibrionales > Vibrionaceae > Vibrio > Vibrio alfacsensis. The sequence continues at coordinate 104,132 of NZ_CP032095.1, read as the reverse complement.
GTTCAGGCACCGCAGATGTTTGGGCTATTGCCAGTTACAACTCAACCGATGAGCATCTTTTAAATCTCGCTAAGGCATGGATTGCCAATGAACGAGACTGACAAGGAGTCATAATATGTGTGGGATATCCGGAATATTTAATCTAAGAGCCTACTCCTCTATAGATAGCCACTTACTTAAACACATCAACCGTACCCAATCTCATCGTGGGCCTGATGACGAGGGGTATTTTATTGATGCGCACGTTGGACTTGGTCATCGCAGACTATCCATCATTGACCTAAGTAGTGGCCAGCAGCCGATTTTTAATGAGGACCACTCTGTTTGCGTAGTGTTTAATGGTGAGATATATAATTTTGAGTCCCTAGTTGCTGAACTCACGCATCTTGGTCACCGCTTTTCTACTCATAGTGATACCGAAGTTATTGTTCATGCATGGGAGGAGTGGGGAGAGCTTTGCATTAATCGATTTCGGGGAATGTTCACCTTTGCACTTTGGGACCGAAACAAACGCCAACTATTAATCGCACGAGACCGCCTAGGCAAGAAACCTCTGTATTACACTCAAACTTCGGCTGGGCAATTAGTTTTTGGTTCTGAGTTAAAAGTTGTTCTTTCTCACCCAGACGTTGATAAGACGTTACGCTCAGAAATGGCCGAAGAATATTTCATGTATGGCTATATCCCTGACCCCTACAGTGCTTATAAACATGTATTCAAACTAAACCCTGGGCATTTCATGTTATTGACGCCAGGCTCAGATATTGAGCAGCACGCTTATTGGGATTTAACTGCACCTATTCAACATCATTCTTGGGAAAACGTTCAAACTGAATTAATTGAAAGGCTTAATGAATCGGTCCGAATACGTTTACTTTCTGATGTTCCGTTAGGGGCGTTTCTGTCTGGAGGCGTTGACTCAAGCGCGATCACCGCGCTGATGGCTGGGCTTCAAGACAGTCCTGTCAATACCTGTGCAATAGGTTTTAATGAAGCTCACTATGATGAGAGCGAATACGCCAACCAAATTGCGGCCAGATACCAAACCAATCACGTCAGTCAAATCGTATCATCTAACGACTACCATCTGCTTGACGAGTTAAGCAACATCTATGATGAACCGTTTGCAGACAGTTCTGCCCTGCCAACTTATCAAGTATGTCAACTCGCCAGACAGAACGTAAAAGTCGCATTGTCTGGTGATGGTGGGGATGAGATTTTTGCTGGATACCGACGACAACGTATGCACATTACAGAACAGCGCTTCAGAGATAGCATCCCTTTTGAAGTCCGAAAGCCATTGTTTGGCGGACTAGCTAGTGTATACCCAAAAGCCGACTGGGCGCCAAAGCCTCTAAGAGCGAAAACAACACTACAATCACTTGCGATGGATACCGTAGAAGCTTACGCAAATACCATGTCAAAGCTAAGGCTTGGTCAACGTCGACAATTGTTTAGCCCCAACTATCTGCGCGAACTTTCTGGCTATACTGGTTTAGAAATCATGAAGCAACATGCTAAAGCAGCGCCTACTGACGACCCACTGAAGCAAATTCAGTACTTAGACTTCAAGACGTGGCTTCCTGGGGATATTCTCACCAAAGTTGATCGGGCAAGCATGGCGCATTCACTAGAGGTTCGGTCTCCTTTGCTCGATCATGTGTTCGTTGAGTGGGCATTCTCTATCCAAAGCTCCGATAATATCAGAGGTCATGAGGGCAAGTATGCGTTCAAAAAAGCGCTTGAGCCTTATGTTGACCACAATATTCTCTATCGTCCAAAGATGGGCTTTAGTATTCCAATCGCACAATGGTTTCGCGGCCCCCTAAAAGAGAGTCTAAGCACAACAATCCTGTCAGATAACATGCTAGATAGCGATTTCTTTTCTGTTCAAGCACTGAAAAACATCATTAACGAGCATACAGCCGGACGGGCAAATCACGCCGATGCGCTTTGGTGTTTACTGATGTTTGCGAAATTTATGAATAGGCAGTGATGACAATGAAAATTCTAACCGTAACCACGCTATTCCCCTATGCGAACAATCCCAAACACGGGGTCTTTATTGAGACACGATTACGTCATTTAAAACAGCACTTTCCTGATGTTGAAATCAAAGTCATCGCCCCTATCCCTTGGTTTCCGTTTCGTCAGTCAATTTTTGGGGCCTATGCTTCTTACGCTAACGCGCCACTGCATGAAACCCGTTTTGGTATGGATGTGTATCATCCACGCTATGTTGTCGTACCTAAAATTGGGATGACACTGACACCGCATACTCTTGCGTCAACGATTTACAAGAAAGCCAGTGAACTAATACAAGGTGGCTTCGACTTTGATTTGATTGATGGTCATTACTTCTATCCTGATGGGGTCGCTATTTCTCAGGCAGCAACAAAACTGGGTAAACCCTTTACTGTCACGGCTCGAGGGACTGATATCAACCTCATCCCCGAATTCACGAAACCTAAAAAAGATATCCAGGCGGTACTTCAACATAGTGATCACAACATGGCAGTTTGTGAAGCATTAAGGAAAGAGATGATCGAACTGGGTGCATGTCAAGATGCCGTTACCACACTAAGAAATGGCGTTGACCTAAATCTATTTCCTTTCGTTGATGATTTACAAAAAAGAGCATTAAGAACGCAATTAAAGCTGCCACAGGGCAATCCAATTTTGATTTCGGTGGGCCATTTAATAGAGCGCAAGGGTCACCATCTTGTCATAGAAGCACTAAAACACTTACCACAAGCGCTACTGCTTATCGCGGGCAACGGGCCTGAAGAAAAACGACTGAAACAGCTAGTGAGCTTTGAGCACTTGCAATCTCGCGTGATTTTTTTGGGCAGTCTGAGTCAAATGCAGCTCGCTAACTACTATGGTGCGTCAGACGCACTTGTATTGGCATCAAGTCGAGAAGGTTGGGCGAATGTACTTCTGGAAGCGATGGCCTGTGGGACTCCTGTAGTAGCAACCAATATTTGGGGAACGCCGGAAGTCGTTCAACATCACGATGCAGGCGTTTTGGTGGACAGAACTGCACGCTCTATTGCGCAAGGAGCCAGTCATCTTCTGGCCAACCCACCCTTTCGGTATGCAACCCGTAGGTACGCAGAGCAATTCGATTGGTTCTCAACGTCTAAAGGGCAGTACGAGATCTTTCATTCTGTTATCCGCTCGACTTTAAGCCAAAAGAGTAGTGAGCCTATCATCGACGCAAACCAATAACGGCTATGTAAGGGGAACTGCAAATGAAGATACTTTATCACCACAGAATTGCCTCTAAAGATGGTCAATATGTTCACGTTGAGGAGATCATTCATGCTCTAGAAAAACGGGGACATGAAATCATCATTGTCGGGCCAAGGATTGCTGAAGAAAGCAAATTCGGCAGTGATGGCGGATGGGTCTCCGCACTTAGAAAATTGTTACCCAAATTTTGTTCTGAAATACTTGAGTTTGGATACGCTTTCTATGTTTTGGGAAAACTCTTGTTAGCCATCATTCAGCATAGACCTGATGCTATCTATGAACGTTATAACCTTTTTTTGCCTGCCGGCATTTGGGCCAAGAAAATATTTCGCCTTAAACTTATTCTCGAAGTGAACTCGCCTCTTTACGATGAAAGAAAGCAATATGGAGGTATTGAACTCGATTCACTTGCGAAATGGTCTGAACATTACACTTGGCGAAATGCCGATCATGTCTGCCCTGTCACCCATGTTTTATCGGGTTATATTGAACGAGCAGGTGTCCCGAAAGAGCGTATCACTGTCATTCCGAACGGGATTGACCCAGAAAAGTTTTCTCCATCCAAAGCGGGTAATCGAGAAAGCAAGTTTAAGGGGCGCCTTACTATCGGCTTTGTCGGTTTTTGCAGAGAGTGGCATCAGCTCGACAAATTACTATCATTAATAGCAGAGACTGAAAACTCAGAACTGATGTTGCTCATTATTGGCGATGGTCCAGCCGCAGAGCCTTTGCAAGAACAAGCAAAAAAACTCGGTATAGAGGACAGGTTATCGATTACAGGGTTGATAGAACGACAAGATATGTCAGCGTGGCTAGATCAAGTAGACATTGCGCTTCAACCTGCAGCTACGCCTTGGTGCTCCCCGCTTAAATTGATCGAATATCTCGCTAAAGGAAAGGCGATTATTGCACCGGATACAGAAAATATTAGAGAACTGCTGACGGATACTCATAACGCCCTTTTATACAATATGAGTGCTCCGGAAGAAATTTTACAGTGTGTAAAGAGAATTATCTCAAATGATGAGCTAAGAGAGCAGCTCAAACAAGGCGCCATACAGACTATCCAAGACAAAGGGCTTACTTGGAACAACAATGCCCAACGTATCGAGCAACTCTTTTCTACACTAAACGATCATGTCTCGATTCCATTTAAGGAAACAAAATAGCGCAAGGATGTGCATGTGAACGAAACGAGTAACAAAGTTAGTGTCCTCTTTTTGATCAACGATATAACAGCGCTTGGCGGTACTGAAAGAATGTGTACCATGATTGCCAATGAGTTGAGTGCTGCTGGTTTTGACGTGGCCATCATCAGTCGCCACGAGGGGAAACTCGCACCATTTTTTCCTCTCGATAAAGCCGTTCGTCGCGAGCAATTATTTGCTAAGTCCCCAGCGAAACATCACCACTTAATGCTCCCATTTGCTGTTTCACGCGTGGTTAAACAGCATCAGCCAGATCTCATCATCAGTTGTGATACTCAAATGTGCTTGTACTCAGCCATTCCGCTATTTAAGAAAAATCATATTGCATGGGAGCACTTTAACTCCGAAATTTGTACCCGGTTTGGTAGTCGTTGGTTTGGTCGCCGCATGGCTTCTCTATTGTGTAAAAAAATCATTGTACTGACCAACAGTGACAAACAACACTGGATTAACACACTGCAAGCCTCTCCTCAAAAAATAGCGGTGATCCCGAACCCTCTTCCAGTTACACGCGTTGATCATGTTCAGACATCAGATCGACAAAATATCGTGTTGGCCGTGGGCCGTATGACCGCACAAAAAGGGTTTGACTTACTCATTCAATCTTGGGCAAAAATAGACCAAGCCTCAACAATAGGTTGGAAGCTAAGAATCGTCGGCCCTACCGGAAGCGCCAAACCAGAGTTAGAACGACTGATCAAAGCCCTTAAGTTAGAAAACAACGTCGAGCTAATTTCTGAATCAAACAATATTGAAATCGAATACAAACATGCATCTATGTATGTTTTGAGCTCTCGCTATGAAGGGTTTGGATTAACACTTATTGAAGCAATGGGCCAAGGGTTACCCGTCATCGCTTTTGATTGCCCAATGGGGCCATCGGAAATCATTGCCGATCAATTTGGTAAACTGCTTCCTCATCATGATATCGATACTATGGCGAAGACCATCGAATGCTTTTTATTGGACCCCTGTCTTAGGGCGCAATTTGGTGAGTTAGCCCACCAAAGATCAAAGGACTACACCCCTGATATTATCATTCAAAAATGGACATCCATGATCCATCAACTATGAGGTAAGCCGGCGATGAATAAACCGCTAAAAATGAGAATCAATGTGCTCGCTTACAATGAAGAAGACTTTATTGAACGCTGCCTCGACTCTATCGCCCAATCGATCTTGCAAATGGACAACCACAATGTAGAAGTAAATATCATTTGTAATGGGTGTACTGATAACACCTATCAAGTATCAGAACAATACGTAAAAGACAAAGCCGGATGGAATGTTTATCACCTCAAGTTTGGTGACAAAGCAAACGCATGGAACTTCGCTGTTGAGCTCGGAGAGCGAGCCTTACTAACCAGTGTATTTATTGATGGGGATTGTACAATTACCCCTCAGTCACTTATGAGAATTGCCCAGTTTTATTCAGATCACCCCGAAAGTTATATCATTGCTGGTATTCCAAAAACACAAGGACGAACCACTAACGATACTATCCAAAAAACACTCAACGGTGAGGCCTTGAGCGGCAATTTTTATGCACTCACTCCACGATTCTTGGAAAGGTTATATCAACTCAACTTTAGATTGCCTGTTGGATTAATTGGTGATGATAGTCTTTTAGCTTGGGTAGCAAGCCACAATTTTAGATTATCTAACGGTGTGACACATGGCCTCTTGCAAGGCTGTGAAGGTGCTCAGTTTTACTACCACCGTCTCACACCAACCAGTGTTAAAAATATTTATCAGTACATTCGACGTTTGCATCGCTACAGCTTGCGTCACCTCCAACAAAGTGCGATACGCGAGCATCTCAATTACTACGATACCTTTGAATCGCTGCCAGACAACATTGACCGTATTTACTGCAACGTAAAATTAAATCACCTCAGGCTGAAATCTAAAAATAGCCCTTTTGACATGATCAATTATGTAAAGATCAAAAACTAACTGAGCATGCCCCCCATAAGCCTAAGTGAGACAAATGAAGAAAACACCGACAACCAAACACGCTCAAAACATTTATGTTGCGATCCTCAGTGGCGATTCTCTAGGTTTAGAGAATGACTCCGTGGTATTTCAGTCTGCGTTAAGAAAAGCCTTTCCTAACGTCCGCTCAAACCTGTTGTTAGGAAAAGAAAGTTCATTTCAAAAAGCACTCGCATTATTTAAGGTTTTCGCGCAAAGATTACGAGGAAAAACGCTTGTTTTTATTCATATGGAAGAAGTGCAATCTAAATTAGTTTGGGCTGCTTCTCAGAACTATTTGATACCCAATCAGGACTGGTTCCGCTCTCACACTGAGAAAACCACGTTAGCTAACAAACGCATTGTACTTCTTTGCAAAACAAAAGATGCTTTGCGCGCTTTTTCGGATATGGAAGAACGAGCCCACTACCTAGGCTTTAGTTCTCTTGATCGGCATCACTACAAAGGTGGCAAAGACTTCAACCGCTATTTGCACCTTGCTGGGAAAAGTGAAAAGAAAGGCACATTATCTGTGATTGAAGCATGGAAACGACATCCCGAATGGCCCACACTCACACTACAAACTACTGTTGATGATCATATTCAAGCAGCAAGAAATATCACAAATATTCACTTAATCACCCAAAACCAAACGGGCGAAGACTTACTAACGCTAATGAACAGCCACGGCGTGCATCTTTGTGTATCTGAAATGGAAGGATTTGGTCACTACATCGTTGAGGCGCTTTCTACTGGTGCAGTGGTGTTAACAACAGATGGTGCTCCTATGAATGAACTCGTCACGCCAAGTTGCGGATTCCTAGTCAGCTGCCGAAACGGAGAAAATCAATACCGAGCAAAAGGCTTCAAAATTGACCAAACGGATCTTGAGAACACAATCCAAAAACTGACCAAGATGCCTTTAGAAGATGTCCTAACCATGTCTGAAAACAGTCGACATCGATACCTTGAGTTGACGTCTCAATTCGAAACCAACGTAAAGCATTTCTTCAACGAGAGTTTTTCTTAATGGGTCTACTCCCTTTTCTTTTCTCTTGATTTCGAAGATACTCGCGCACATCATTCTTTAGTTAGACACTCCGGATGTAATAGAACATTCGGTTTAGTAAGAAACACGGTTAGTTGGAAAAATTCATGCCTCAAGCAAATTCCGTCGTCGTACTCGACTTTGAAACCACGGGCCTTTCTCCGAATTTGGGTGACCGCGCAATAGAAATTGGTGCGGTTAAATTAGTCAATGGTGAGGTAGTGGATAGTTTTCAGCAACTCATGAACCCAGGCTTTCGAGTGAGTTCATTCATTGAAAGTTATACGGGTATCACCAATAACATGCTACGAACAGCACCAAGTTGTGATGAAGTGATGGCATCCTTTAGTGAATTCATTGCAGGTGAAAACCTTATCGCTCACAACGCATCGTTCGACAAACGATTTTTAGATGCAGAACTCGATAGAATCAGCCTTGGTTATACAGGCGAGTTTGCGTGCTCCTTACTGGTGGCAAGAAGGCTGATTCAAAATGCACCTTCGCACAAATTAGGTGAGCTAGTTCGTTACAAAAGCATCGATAACGACGGTGTCTTTCACAGAGCATTAGCCGACGCGCAAATGACATCCAAACTTTGGCTCAGCATGATCGCGGATCTAGAGCAATACGGGGTCAAAAAACCAAGCTTTCAATTTATGCAAACCATTAGCAAAACTGCAAAAGGTAAAGTGGATCTACTGCTCACTAGAAGCAGAGCTTAGCGGACTCTTACTCAAACGATATTTTACTATCCGCGAGTTCCGACAAAGGTTTTATTAAGAATCTGCATAATATGAGTCGTTGGTGACAGCGCTGGCCTTAGCTTATCCTGTAACCCTGCATTATGTGTTACGCTGTCACCATTCATAATAGAACGAATGAACCTATCAATATCCGTGGGCTCTTTAACTTTTGGGATAGCATCGTACCCTAACTTACCGTAATCATTTAGGCGATCTCTAATTGACGGGTTGAGGTAAAGCGCAGGCTTACCCGTGTACAAATATTCAGTAATAAACGATGTGCAATCATGGATCATGGCGTCTGACTCTCTGAACAAGCCAACGTATTCCCCCTCTTCCAATTGCAGATTTGGTTTCGATGACCAAAATGCCCAGTATTCATCCGTTTTTTTTACTCCCCAATCTGGGTGTCGATAGAGCTTATCTTTTAATAATGGATGAGGCTTAAAAGCAAAATTAACGCGTCCTGAATATCGAATCGCTAACTCTCTAAGATAATCTGCGTTTTCAATGAATGTGGAATTAGACAAAAAGCTGCTATTCGAAATGCTGTGATGAGGCGCAAAAATGATTTTCTTCAGCTCAGGGCGCTTCCAAGGGTTGTCGTAAGATTGATCGCTGTATAGCGCTTCGGTTGCAGGGTAACCAACCACATCAATATTACGACCGCGATTATAAGCATGCTCCTCAGCAATGTGTTTATGCAGTTCATTAATTTGAAAAAACTTCCAAACCAAGTTTTCCGTTGGGCCATTAAAGTGAATTGAGTAATTCACATCCAACATTTCAAAATAAGGTACATAGCAAGTGAGCTTATTTCTAAGATGAGCGATTGAAAACCGTTCTAGAGAGTCATTATGGGGGTGAGTAAAAAAAATAATGTCATCATCGAGCAGTTCATCGTCTGTGTGACTGTCTTTCCCCGTCATCACCATTCTCACTCGATAACCTTTGGTTAAAAAATGTAATTCTGTTCTTTTCGTATTGGCTTCGATGTCATCAGCATTACAACGGGGTACAACTAGGATAGATGGGCAATATGCAGGATGATTTTCCATTGCTTGATAAAGCAAATCCGTTTTCCACATACTTTTTCTAGTACGAGAAAAACAACATTGACCCTACCCCCTTGCCGCACTTTCTTCCTAACCCGTTTTATTTCCATGTAATGATAAGGTTTAGACGCCGCGATCTTTAATAGCGTTCGATACTTTTTAATTCTATCCCACACCCCTCGTGCAATGGAATTTGACGAAATAGAATCAATAAACACAAGGTTAAACCTTATATAAAGAGTCTAGCTGATTGTTCGCATGGAGAGTTTCATACGCTTTCAAGTCATCAATAGAATCAACCTCTAACCAACCAGAGTTCACTTCCACCGCTTTAATTTTCCAGTGTTGATTAATAAGGATTTGAAGAAAACTGGTCATATACATATTGTAAAGTCTTTCCCATCATAGAGAGAGCGGCGGTCCAAATTTTGATAACTCTTGACGAAATCCTCAATTTTATCTTTTCTTATCTTAATAAGCCCCGTGTACTGCCCTTGAATTTGCTGATAATTTTCTGGCTTTTTACCGAGTTCGACGATGTACCCATCGTCATCTAAAACCAATGTTTCTACGTCATCAAGCGGGTTCTCCATTCTCAGTGACCAAAGCTCATGCCAATTTTTGTCGATCATTAGGGAGACATCCGCCTGCGAAGCGAGAAGCGCGTTTAAATTAGCCGGGCTATACACGATATCACCATAGCTAATAATCAGATCTTCATTGCATTTCGCAATAAACGTCATGGCAGAGAACAAGCTCTCTACCATGTTCGTTTTATGATAATTTTCATTGTGACTCGTACTAAACCCAAGGGCTTCAAGTTGCTCTGCGTAATACCCTGTTACCAAGTGAATATCTTCAATACCTTGACTTGTCAGGCTCTCTATTTGCCTGTCGAGCAAGGATTTCCCTATTAGCTTGACCAAACATTTGGGTTTATTCTCCGTCAGTGGACGCAGTCTCGTCCCCTCGCCTGCGGCTAAAATCAATGCTTTTGTCATAAAAAGATTCTTTTCAATAAGTTAATGTCTCGTACATCAAAGGTTTTAACGCGTTCCGGGTGCCACATGATCCCGACCACATTACGTTCCTTATGCATGTATGCTTCAATGTTACCTTGAGTGTCAGCTGCCAAGGGCACTAGCCCATGTGCAAGGCCATTACTTGGAATCGCCCAGTGGTGGAAGCTGTTCACCGTTCGAGGTAGATCAAACTCTCGCTTTAACATGATCAGTTCATGTTCGACAGCCACATGTCCTTTAATCCTCTCCACACTGCCACCTAAGTGATGATTGATGAATTGCATGCCGCGGCAGACCCCAAGTAGAGGAATATCAGTCTCTATTGTGTATTGAATCAAAGCTCGCTCGAATTCATCTCGCTCTGTCGCAATATCCAAGGCATGGCAATCCAGTTCTGCAATGTTGTTCCCCCCCGACAGAATAACGCCCGCTAGATTAAGCCCATCCATTAGTTCCCTGACCAAATGACGAGGAATATTGGGAAGAGGCACTGGCATACACCCTAGAGCAACAACAAGCTCATACCAACGCTGATCAAGCGCATCCCGCCGCTCACCATAGCTTTCGATAACATCGACTCTTTGAGTAATGCCGATCCGTCTCATTTAACAACCCGCAACGTTTGACCTAAACAGTCCAAGCGCAACTTATGGCAAGCTTGAAGGGTTTCATAAAGTTTCTCTCCAACACCAATGGCAGCCGGTAAACCAATCTCAGCGGCACGAATCGCCATATGTGAATTGGCGCCACCAAATTGAGTAATGAGCCCAGCAATTTCGTGCCCAAAAAGCCAGTCATAGCCTGGATCTGCTTGAGGGATCATGACAATTTTTCCTTTAAAATACGTTCTTTCATCTGAGAGTATTGCCACCTCTGCTGTCACGCTTTTTAAACCAATATAGTTGGGCAGCGATGAATGCCTTTCAAAACAGTAAAACTGTGATTCTTCATTAATGAATGATGGGAGTTCTATCAACTTCGTAACTTGATAACCGGCCTTTCTTTGGCTTACAAGTTTTGGTAAATCTATGGTGGTGATGCGGTTTAAGCGTAAACTTTCTATATCAGCGTGGGTTAAATAAGACAGATCCGAACGACTTAACCCAACACTCTGTCCCCATTTCACTAAGTAATCAAACGCCTTACTTAGGTTCTTGGTTACTTCAAATTTCACTCTTTCTCGTTCTTGTGTGGCTCGGATTAAAAACTCAACAAAAGCATCAGTACTGAGCACCGATTCTAACTCTTCTAGTAGAGCCCCCAAGGCGAGCAATTCAGAGCCCGTGAACTCAATTTCTACTGCTGTTTGTTGGTGACTAAAGAGTGCATCTTTCGGTATCAAGTACTGCTCTGGCCTTTCCCAATAAGCTGGCGTAGTAATTTCATAAGTTCCTGGCCTTAAATGACCATAGGAATCCAATAATTCTCCGAGCGTCAATTCGCCCATCGCGAATCGAGCTTTATCTTTTTCAAACTCTCCAGCTACAGTGTCAAAACTGCTCATAAACAACAGGCTTCGCTCTTTAGATATACCTCCACTTTGCACCAAACTATTCAGTAATGTTCGCGCCACAAACCCCGCTCTTGCAGCATGAGAAAATGCGAGCGTGCCATACCGCTTGGCATCATCGAGCAAGGTAAATACTTTATCTAAGTCAGGGGCGGTGGAATCCAGACATATTTGTCGTCGAACTGGGAGGAGATCAACGGAAGCAATATCGGCATCTAATCGAGTAAGCGCTTGTTGGGTAATAACCTTCAGTCCTTGCTCTAAGTGAGATAAGTCAGATTCCAAAACACCATAAGGTTTCAGCCTTTTCACCGCCTCACGCTTAAACTCCGGTGTCCATGTTGTAAAAGCAATGTCAAACTCCACTTTATCGTGAAGGCTTGGATTCGCACCTAACATGTCAATATAAGCATTCGCAATTCTCGTTGCAGATTCGTCGGGCACACTATTTGGAATAAAAGAGCTAAAACTGGCTCGAACATCCACATAAGGGTGCCCTACAAAACTTATGATTAATGGCAATGGACGCACATCTTTATATCCATATTCAGCCCTTTGCTTGGCCCAGACATCATTGACGATAAGGTATTGGTACAAGCTAAGTGACAGTGGTTTTGGTCGTGTACTGATGATCTCCGCTGGGTTCCAATCCGGCATATTGGCAAAAATCGTTTTATCACCAAACGCAAAAGGAGGCTTCGCTTGCAATTCACTAAAACGAGACACGCTACTTTGAAGAGCGTCGATGATTTTGTCTTGTTCAACCTCAGCATCATCGCCTCTCAGTAGCACCGGGCGGACTTGAAATATGTGCACGTTTCCTTGGGAGTCAACAGCAAACTCGATGTCGAGCTTATCGAAACCAAGCAGAGACTCTAACTCTTGAACCGCTTTCAATACGGGAGCTAACTTGGGTTCTACGTCACTAAGCATGTCCGGCTTATACTTACAAACTAACACCGTCCTTAAATCCGTCCCCCGTCCAGAAGTAACCGACTCTGTAGACTGCGTCGAATCATCAAAATTAAACCGATAGTAAGGCGCGCCGGATTCGAGAGTACAAGTAAATACCACCCCGGACATGACGACATCATGCAAAAATTCTTGGATCAGAATTTGCTCTCCAGCCCCCAATGACGGTCCATAAGAATCAATCACGGTTTCGATAGATGAGCTCAGTTGTATGGCATCATCGCAATCAACATCAAGAATACTATCGAAACCTCCGGCATTAGAATTGCCCCAGTTATCTTCCCCTTTAGAACTGCTTCTTACCACAAGACGTTTGTTGGCAAAGCGCTGCGTGATGTCATGTAATACCGTGCGATAGTCCGCTACCCACTGATCAACCGTAAAGTTGTATTGCTCACCAATGAAGCTACTTTTAACCATCCCCTCTAAGCGAGAAAGCGTGTCTGCTTTCGTACCCATGACAAAATTAGCGATATCTCTGGGCGAATTAAACTCCGTCCAATCTCCTTTGACATCACGATAATTGATCGTCAAACCATACGCTTCTAGAACGGGAATAATATCAAGTAATTTTTTACCGATTAGTTGGTGTTTTTCGTCGTCCGAAAGACGGTTAATGATACTCACGGCTCGCTCACCGAAATACATCAAACCCGTAAATTCAAACAGTTCACTCTCGACAATCAACACTTCTGCTTTTTCTATGTCTTCCCTTTTTCGACCGTAATATCTATCGAGCCAGTGGGAGTCGACAACGACCGTCACGTCTGATTCTAGTACCCTAAATTCTTTAATAAATTCATGCCTAAAAATCGTATCCCCATACGTCACAATGCAAGAAGAATCAAAATGGGGAGCAGATAAAAAAGTATCGAGTGGCGTAGAACTTTTCCATTCGGGCATGATGACGAAATTAAGTTCTGGATATTGCTGCGCAACTTCCTCTATCTGATAACCACCCAAAAAAAAGAGATGACTGGGCTGAGTGATACTATCAAAACTATGAAGTTGCCAATCCATCGCCCTCATATTTGCAGAGATGTTGATTAATGCAGAAGGTTTATTTCCTCGTTTTGGGGCACCTGCACCCAATATATACACATTCACTCGCCACCATCCTAATTCCATCCATAGATTAATCAGTGTGCGGAATGAACTGAGTCGATAAGTAAGCAAATTACCGGAATAACATTTCTCTTGTCATCGAGTCCAAATGACAATGCCTACTATCGTACAAAGCTAAATCAAATAATAAATAACCCAGCTTCTCCGAAACACTATGTAATATAGTAGAACGAACTTTTCGGTTGTGCGTAAAAACATCCTATCGCCTCATACACTACGAATAGAAAAACATACGCTGTCCAAGCATCCACGTTCAATTAAGGCGTTACGTTTGGCACGGCCAGATCTCGAGAGTTGGGATTTTTGGGAAACCTTGCTACAAAATTGTGATTGAAAAGCCGTTCAGCACATTTCGACTTGTTAATTTCATATTTATTAACCACCTTTATATAGGGGCAATAGTAAATTTCAAAGTTAATCATTTGTTGATGATGCGTATCTGATGACATGGTGTGACCAAGCCGTTAAGTTTTACAAGGAATGTAAGAGTATGGAACCACAACGCCTAACCCACCTCCAGCTACTCGAAGCGGAAAGCATTCATATTATTCGCGAAGTCGCTGCTGAATTTGATAACCCAGTGATGCTGTACTCCATCGGGAAAGACTCTTCGGTGATGTTACATCTCGCAAGGAAAGCGTTCTTTCCCGGGAAAATTCCATTCCCTCTCCTCCATGTGGACACTGATTGGAAGTTCAAGGAAATGATCGCTTTTCGCGATCGGATTGCCAAACAATATGGCTTCGACCTTTTGGTCCATAAAAACCCTGAGGGATTGGCTATGGGGTGCAGCCCTTTTGTTCACGGCTCATCGAAGCATACCGATATCATGAAAACACAAGGTTTAAAACAGGCTCTAAATCAATATGGGTTTGATGCGGCTTTTGGCGGAGCAAGGCGTGATGAGGAAAAATCTAGAGCCAAAGAACGCGTGTATTCATTTCGCGATAAAAATCATACATGGGATCCAAAGAATCAACGTCCTGAGCTCTGGAAAACTTATAATGGCCAAGTCAACAAAGGAGAAAGTATCCGAGTTTTCCCTTTATCAAACTGGACTGAACTTGATATTTGGCAATACATCTACCTTGAAGATATCGAGATCGTACCCCTATACCTTGCTGACAAACGGCCCGTCGTTGAACGCGATGGGATGCTCATTATGATTGACGACGATCGCATGAAACTAAAACCTGGTGAATCCATCCAGCACAGGAGCGTACGTTTTCGTACATTAGGTTGCTACCCACTGACCGGTGCTATTGAATCTAATGCAAAAACACTGACAGAAGTCATTGAAGAAATGCTCGTTGCAACCTCAAGCGAGCGCCAAGGAAGAGCCATTGATCACGATCACTCTGGCTCAATGGAACTCAAAAAGCGTCAAGGCTATTTCTGAAAGTCTAAGGCTAAAAAACTAAGGCTAGAAATCTAAGGATAGTAAATGAATAGCACGATAGCAACTCAATTAGCTGAACTGGGTATTGACGGCTATCTCAAGCAACATCAATACAAATCAATGCTTAGGTTTATAACCTGTGGGTCTGTCGATGACGGCAAAAGTACATTAATCGGGAGGCTGCTTCATGACTCAAAGCAAATTTATGAAGATCAGCTCGCTGCTGTGCGCTCAGACAGCCAACGAGTCGGGACGACAGGAGAAAGGCCAGATTTAGCATTACTTGTAGACGGCCTGCAAGCGGAACGAGAACAAGGAATCACCATTGATGTGGCGTATCGTTATTTCTCAACCCAAAAAAGAAAGTTCATCATCGCAGATACACCTGGCCATGAGCAATATACAAGGAATATGGCAACTGGCGCATCAACCAGTGAGGTTGCCGTAATCCTTATCGACGCAAGGAAAGGCGTGCTCGATCAAACCCGACGTCATTCATTTATCGCAAGCCTGCTCGGTATTAAGCACTTTGTGGTTGCTATCAATAAGATGGACTTAGTCGGATACTCACAACAATGCTTTGAAACGATTCGTAACGATTACCTCGCCTTTGCCAAACACCTAAACGGGAAAATCAATATCCATATCATTCCCATCTCTGCACTTGAGGGAGACAACGTCGTTCTGAAAAATAATCACTTATCTTGGTTCGACGGGCCATCGCTATTGGAATTGCTAGAAAGCATCGACATTAACCAAGTGAAAATGGAAAGTGATTTTCGCCTACCGATACAATATGTAAACCGTCCGAATTTAGACTTTCGCGGTTTTTCAGGGACCGTATCTTCAGGCACCTTAAACGTTGGGGACGCGGTTAAAGTACTTCCATCAGGGAAGACATCTTCAATAGCCCGTATTGTCACTTTTGATGGCGACCTCCAACAAGCAAGCAAAGGCCGAGCCATCACCGTCACACTCGATGATGAGATTGACATTAGCCGTGGTGATTTATTGGTAAAAGAACATGCTAACATCACACTGAGTAACCGACTCGTCGCTAACGTCGTTTGGATGACTGAACAGCCACTTGCCACTGACCGAAACTACGACATCAAAATTGCAGGCAAAAAAACGAACGGTCGCGTTACCGATATCGATCATCAGTACAACATCAATAATCTATCCCAGCATCAAACAAAAGAATTACCATTGAATGGAATAGGTTTATGTGAATGGGAATTCTCTGATAACTTGCCTGTCGATAGCTATCAAGAATGTGCGGATACGGGAGGCTTCATTGTTATCGACCCATTAACCAACGTCACAGTCGGTGCAGGAATGATAAAAGCTTGCCTCGCCTCAACACTGAAAACCGTCAGTTCAACTCCTCACCCAGAACATCATTTTTCATCATTTGAACTCGAACTCAATGCGCTAATTCGTAAACACTTCCCTCATTGGGGAGCCAAAGACATCCGTGAACTACCAAAAAAGTAAATCAATTTAAACGCTGAATCAGTTAGCGTTGATGTGTTCGAGCGCTGGCTTCTAAGGAAGAACAATGTGGGAACAAGGATTCGTACTCGCCATATTATTCGGCATCATTACTTGCCTGCTTGTAACAAAAATAAAGCCAAGTTATATCTTTGCGGGTGCCGCTTTTATTGCATTTATGACAGGGATGGTTGAGCTAAAAACGATTGCTAACAACTTTACCAACCCGTCATTATTAACCTTGGTAATGCTCATTCTTGTGTCTTGTGCGCTTGAGAAAACGCTGTTAATCAGTTGGGTCAGTCGCAACATCTCTGAGGGACGTCTTGGCCATGTCATTGCAAAGATGAGCATTTCGACAGCGCTACTTTCTTCATTCACCAACAACACCGCTGTCGTGGTTTCTATGCTCGGTGCAATAAAACGCAATCAACAGCACGCCCCGTCAAAACTTCTTATTCCTCTCTCTTACGCGGCCATTTTTGGAGGAACGCTGACACTCATCGGAACATCAACGAATTTAATCATCAACAGCTTTGTAGAAGATGCTGGATTGCCTAGCCTAACGTTTTTCACTCCGACACTCATTGGCCTTTGTATTCTCGTTGGTGGAGTATTAGTGTTGATCCCTCTTAGTTACTTACTCCCTAATTATGATGATCAGGGTCATGGTGAACTGCCCTACTTTTTAGAAGCTCGAGTTGAACCAAATTCCAATTTAGTCGGACGCACAATCAGCGAAAATAAACTACGCGCACTGCGAAAGCTCTTTTTGGCCGAAGTCGTGCGTAATGGCGTCAGTATGCCATCGATTGGCCCTGATTTTGTGCTGCAGGCAAATGACCGATTACTCTTTTGTGGCGAAGTGGACAGTGTCGCCACGTTACAAGATATTCCAGGTTTAACACTCTTTGGCAACCAAAGCGTCAACGGCCAAAACTTTATCGAGGTTTTCGTTAGCTCGTCAGCCTCTATATGCCAACAAACGCTAAAAGAAAGCAGATTTCGAGACCGATTTGACGCTGCCGTGGTAGCGATTCGACGTGGTCATGAGCGCTTAGACGGAGGACTTGGTAATATCACTCTAGAGCCAGGAGATACGTTAATATTACTACCTGGTAAACGCTTTGAGTCTGAGCGAAAAGCCCATAGAAAAGAATTCATGATGGTGAGTGATCTCGATGCCGGCACGCGCTTGGACGCCAAAACATCAACCGGAGTTCTCCTAGGTTTTGCTACTGTTATCGCATTAACCTTGCTCGGTATTGTGCCAATAATCAAAGGACTCGCACTCTATCTCATCGCATTGATCGCCTTTGATATTATTCACATCGCAGATCTAAAACGACGTTTCCCAACGGATATCGTCATGATTGTAGGGTCAGCACTTTCCATCGCCCAATGGATGATAACGTCGGGGCTTTCAGAGCAAATGGGCTCTCTCTTCATCAATACATTCAATGGTTCAGGTGTATTTGGTGCTTTGGTTGCTACCTATTTGATGACACTAATATTGACTGAATTAGTCACCAATAATGCGGCCGCCGCACTCAGTTTTCCCATCGCTTACAGCATGGCCATGGGTTATGGGGTAGACCCTATGCCTTTCATCATGGCCGTCCTATTTGGCGCAAGCGCTAGCTTTATTTCTCCATATGGCTATCAAACCAACTTACTTGTCTATAGCGTAGGCAACTACAAGTTATCCGATTACATTCGCATGGGTGTACCAATCTCGATTGTGTACTCGATCTTGGTACTCACCTTGATCCCTGTCTTTTTTCCATTTTAATTAACAAATTAGTGTTGGCGTCTACGACCAAGCGTACTGACCATAATTAAACCAAGGCCAAATACAAACAGCGATGTCGGTTCTGGAATAATATTTCTCGGTGTAACGCCGCCAGCGCTACCATAAGATTTGTCACTCCCACCACAATCACTGTTCCCATTTTCGAGAGTATTCGAACCAGAACATTGTTGTTGTGCCCTTACCCCGACAAGTCCAAAATCATCCAGACCAAGTGAAAAATCATCCGTGGTCCATGTAAAGGTTTGAATATTATTGAACCCTTGGCTGCCTAGACTAAACACAAGTTCCCATTCTCCGTCTGGAGCTTCTAAACTCGGATTTAAGCCATTGAGATTACACCCCCCACCACAATCATTTGAAACAGTATCGACATCCCACAATGTTACTTGTCCAGATGGGGAAACATTAGTTAAACCAATGTCGCTAGCAGTGCTTCCAGGCATCGTCTGATCGCCAAAATCAATAAACAAACCTAATCCTTCCGCATCCCAAGGATCAACGGTAAATTCATAATTGAAAAGATTATTAGTTTGATCATGATTAACGGTAAAATATAGCTACCTGAACTCCCATCATTAGAAGTCCACGTATCATAGACGATGGTCGCGTGAGCCGTGCCGGCAGTAAAACAGCAAAGGCAAAAGAGAAGCAATGATTTCACGTTCATAATATATCCTTACTCTTATGGTTTTAACAACTTAGAGCAAGGTTTAAGCCAAAAAAACAAACTCATTTAAAACAATACATTAGCTGCGTGGCATTAAAATTCTTGCAATCATGTGTAAAAAAAATGGACACTGTTTGGTTTCCATAACATGAATAACATAATGCAAGGTAAATATGACAAAGCCCTCGCTAAGCAAGGGCCATCGATAGGATTCATGAAGTTAAAAACAGACCATTAATCATCTAAGCATGATTGATATCGCATCTGATGATAATCAGCATCACCTAAGTGCATTTGTGCGACACGGATTCGCTTAAGGTACAAGCCAACATCCAGTTCATCCGTCACGCCTATTCCACCGTGCATTTGAATGGCCTCTTTAGTGACCAGATCAGCCATTTGATTGACTTTCCACTTTGCTAAACTCACCGCTTTCGTTCTGGATTTCTCATCCACAGCCCCATCAATGGCGGCAAGCGCGTTCATCAAGGTACTTTTCGCGAGTTCAATCTCAACAAAACACTCAGCGGCACGATGTTGAAGAGCTTGAAAACTTCCGATGAATTGATCAAACTGCTTGCGTGTTCTTAAATACTCTAACGTCATATTAAACAGCGCTTCACTTGCACCAAAGATTTCAGCAGATAAACATGCATTCGCCAAATCTTGTGACAGTTCTAGTGCTGAGAAAGTCTGCTGCGCATTACCTAGTACGGCATCCTCTCCAATAACGACATCATCAAACGTTACTTTTGCCATATTTCGTGCATCCACTAACTTGGTGGCGTCAACAGACACACCAGCGCTGCTGGCCGACACATAAACAAGACGAAGTTGACTATTCAATTTGGCGACAACAAGATACCCATCTGCACCTACGCCATCCGCAACGAGTACTTTTTTACCATTAAGGGCATAGCCGTCTGCGGTTGACTTAAGCGTACTCTCGACCGTTCTTGGGTCATAGATATGGCTTTCTTCAGATGCCAACGCAAGACGGAGGTCTGCGCTAATAGCCCCGGTCAGCCACTGATCTTTCTGTGATTCTGTGCCAAGGTTTTCAATGAGAGAACCACATAAAACGACTGAAGATAACAGCGGAGATGCCGATAAGTTGTAACCAATCTGAGTAAATACTGCTCCGAGACCTTTGTAACCAAAGGCTAGACCGCCATACTCCTCTGCAAATGGAATCGCCGTCCACCCCATCTCGACCATACTTTGCCAAAGCTCATCATTATACGCTTGATCGGTGTTGGCATCGCGCAGGGCTCGTTGCTCAGAAACTGGGCTCTGTTCTCCCAATAAACCCTCAGCACTTTCCAGCAACATCAACTCATCTTGAGAATATACTAAGCTCATTCTACCTCTCCCTTATTGCGTCTTATCGACTTTACTTGCATCAGGCAAGTTCAAGATACGTTTCGCGATGACATTTAACTGTATCTCTGAAGAGCCTCCGGCAATGGTTTGAGTGAAACTGTTGAGCCATGCACGGGTCACGCCCAATTCCTGTTCTGTAAATGTATTTTCGTCCCAACCGAGACCGCGATAACCCATCACATCGAGGAGAAGTTCAAACTTCACTTTTTCTTGCTCTGTATGGACCAATTTCATGATCGACATCGTGCCATTTACATCAATACCCGAACGCGCCTCTTCTGTCATGCGAGCCACCGTGAGCGCGTAAGCTTGCTCTTCCATATCGGCGGAAATCAATCGAGCTTGTAATGCTGCAATTTTCATCGAAGGCACTTTCGGTAAATAGGCTTTACTTAACGCCAATAAGTCATAGTGCGTTGGTAAACTGAATTCTCCAAACTTCGACATCGCCGTACGTTCGTGCTGCAATAATTGTTTCGCTAATGACCAACCTAAATTTGGTTCTCCGATCAAATTGTCTTTTGGAACGCGAACCTCATTAAAATGGACTTCACAAAATGACGATTTACCACTGATCAAATCAATAGGTGACACTGTGACGCCAGGTGCATGCATATCGATCAACAATAAAGAGATGCCATGATGTTTAGAACCAGAACTGTCGGTTCTAACTAATGCGTACATCCAATCACTCTTATTGCCATAAGAAGTCCAAATTTTAGCGCCGTTAACGACGTATTCATTCCCATCTTCTTTTGCTGTTGTTCTGATATTCGCTAAATCCGAACCGGCATTCGGCTCGCTGAACCCTTGACACCAACGGACTTCACCTTTCGTCATTGGGGTAAGAATGCGATGTTTTTGCTCTTCTGTTCCATACTTCAATACCACAGGGCCTAGCATCCAAATACCGAGGTTTATTTGCGCAGGTCGGCAACCAAGACGACGAATTTCTTGCTCTAAAATATTCTCTTGTGCTGCATCAAGACCACCGCCACCATACTCTTTTGGCCAGCTCGGGCAAAACCAACCTTGATCTCGCATTCGCTCAAACCACACTCGTTGGTCTTGTGTTTTAAATGTTATCTGGCTGCCGCCCCATACAAGCTCATCATCTGGGGTTGGCGTTCTCAATGAAGCCGGACAGTTATCTTCAAGCCATGCTCGGACTTCCTGTCGAAATGTTTCTTTCTCGCTCATCCATGCTCTCCTTGATTTATCTTGCGCGAGGCAACCCAAGCCCCAACTGCGCTATGAGTTCGCGTTGAATTTCATTCGTCCCACCACCAAACGTGAGTGTTACCGATGCGCGTACTTCATATTCCAGCTCACCCTCAAGTAACGACGCTGCCGAACCTTGACGAACCATACCATTCGCACCGGTGATCTCTTGAAGTTTTCGCAATATCTCAATCGCGGATTCCGAACCATACACCTTAGTAGTTGATGCTAATGCGGCATCAAGTGCGCCTGCCTCTAGTTCAGCTGCAATACGGAAATTAATCATGCGCATGGCTTCAAGGCGTGCATAACATTCGGCGAGTGCGGTACGAACCCACGCTTTATCCATCGCTCGCTGACCTTGCTCATCTGGCGTTTTAGCCCACAAAAATACTCGACGAAACAATGCCACTACTTTATCAGACCAAGAGCCAAGACCAAGCCTCTCGTGGTTCAATTGTGCGGTCATCAATTTCCAACCACCATTAAGCTCACCCACTAACATCGATTTAGGCACCACGACATTGTCATAGTAGGTCGATGTCGTTGTATTCGATGTGGTTGGGATCAGGGTATGAGAAAAACCATCAGATTTCGCATCGACAATCATAATCGAAATGCCTTTGTGGCGAGGCAATTCAGAGTCGGTACGAGCGGCTAGCCAGATAAAATCGGCTTCGTTCGCGCCAGAGGTCCACAATTTGGTGCCATTGACAACAAAGTGATCACCTTTATCACGCGCTACAGTTTGTAAGCTTGCCAGATCCGAGCCCGCATTTGGCTCAGAGTAACCAATAGCAAAATGGATATCACCCCGAGCAATACCTGGTAAAAATCGTTCTTTTTGCTCTTCTGTACCAAATGTCATTAGCGCAGGACCTACCGTGCTAATCGTGACAAAAGGTAAAGGCGCACCTGCGATATTCGCTTCTTCAAAAAAAAGTAATTGTTCCGTCGCGCTATAGCCTTGACCGCCATGTTCTTTTGGCCAGCCTACCGCGAGCCAACCGTCTTTTCCCATTTGACGAATCACATCTCGATATTCGGTACCACTTTCTGCACCTCGTAATCTCGCTTTGAGTTCCGGCGTCATTAAGGTAGAAAAATAATCGCGGATTGTGCAGCGCAACGCTTTCTGTTCTGGTGTTAAATCGACAAACATACTGCCTCCTGCTCGCTACCTAAAATAAGTCCACTGGTTGGTACTCCGGTACCTGCAGTAACAAGTACGTTTTGAACATCGTCAACTTGGTTTACTGCCGTCCCTCTTACTTGTCTGACAGCCTCCGCCACACCATTCATGCCATGGATGTAAGCCTCACCAATTTGGCCACCGTGAGGGTTAATAGGCAATTTGCCCCCTCTTGCATGATGCCCTGCTCGGATAAACTCTTTCGCCTGACCTTTCGGTACAAAACCAAACTCTTCAAGTTGAGGCAGAACAAAAGGCGTGAAATGGTCATAGATGATCGCGGTTTGAAAATCTTCAGGCGTCAAGCCAGATTGGCTATAAAGCTCTTTTGCTACAACGCCCATCTCAGGTAACCCCGTAATGTCATCACGATAATAAGACGTCATGGATTGTTGCCCATCAGCAATACCTTGCGCGCCACCTTTGATGATCACAGGTTTTACTTGTAACGTTTTCGCCACTTCCGTGCGCGTGATGACCATCGCAACCGCACCATCAGACTCCTGACAACAGTCAAATAGATGTAAAGGTTCACAAATCCAACGTGAGGCTTGATGTTCTTCTAACGTCAGTGGTTTTTCATAAAAGAATGCATTCGGATTCGTGGAAGCAAAATCCCGAGCGGCAACCGCGACGCGACCAAAATCTTCTGATGTTGCCCCATATTCATGCATGTAGCGTTGAGCAAACATGCCAACCCAAGCGGCAGGCGTATGGAAACCATGAGGTAAGTACCAACCATAATTTACATTTTCAAAAATAGGCGTTGAGCCAAATCCATAATCGCCACTACCAAATCGATACCAAGAACGCTCGTTCATTGCGCGGTATACAACCACGGTATTCGCGACGCCCGATGCAACCGCCATAGCCGCATGCATGATGGGAGCACAAGCAGCACCTCCACCATGAGGAATTTGCGAGAAAAAGGTAACTTTTTCACAGCCCAACAGACGAGCGAGCTCGTATTCCGGCACTTTATCTACTGAGTAGCTACAAAAGCCATCTACCTCTGATGGGGAGATACCGGCATCTTCAAGTGCCGCGAGTGTCGCTTCCATCGCTAAACGTAGCTCTGTTCGACCCGAGTTTTTAGAAAATTCAGTCGCACCTAAACCTACAATGGCCGCTTTTCCACTGATTGACGAATCCATTCTTACTCTCCCTATTCCTGCAAAGACAACGAAACCGTGCCGCTTACGTGAGTACCCATACTATTTTTACCAGCAACACTCACGACCACTTCATTTATTTCTGTGTCGATACTTGTGACTTCTCCGTTAAACACCATGGTGTCTCCCGGGTAATTAGGCATACCAAGCTTGATCTTGAGGTCTTTCAAGCGTGCTCCAAGACCTGCCCACTCTTCTACATAACGCTGAACCAAGGCATTCGTGGTCAGAATATTCATAAAGATGTGAGGTGTACCTGCCGCTTGCGCTGCGTCTTTGTCATGATGTCCGGAGAAGTAGTCACGAGTTGCAATAGCACCGCCAGCAATAAGTGCAACGGTGATCGGAATACTCAGTTCAGGCAACGTGTCACCGACATGAATATCGCTAATTTGATTATTTTTCTTCGAGATCATATTTCCACCCGAGTGTATTGTTTTCTGCTAGCCAATCGCCTAAGCGCTCTAAGTTGTCACTACTGCCACCAAGGGCAAGAGAAAGTGCGCGGCTCCAATAGAGGAAAAGGTAAGTCGGTGAGCTAATATCGACACCAAACCCACCGTGAACATGTTGTGTTTTGTGGCAAATAAAATGACCCGCTTCACATGCGTGCCAAGCGGTTGACGTTGATTCCGCATTAACAGGAAGATCAGCATCTAAACGATAGGTCAACTGCCACAAAGTCGAACGTAGTGTCTCCAATGAAATCTGACAATCAGCCAATGCCATTTGAACCGCCTGGAATGCACCAATTTGACGTTCAAACTGACGACGTTCTGTCACATACTCCACTGTTCGTTTGAGTTGTTGCTGGCATAAACCAAGCATCATGGCAGATTGGGCGGCGACTAAACGAGGACTTAGCCAATCATAGGCTCCCTCAGACAATAGTTGATTCGCATTGATACATACTTCATTGAATATTAGGTCAGATACTGACTCACCGTGCGTCAAGACACCATCAATGCGTTCAATCTCAGACAGGCTAAGATCAACAATGACCAAGCGTTTCGTTCCATCAAGATTGACCGAAAGCAACGCACACTCGCTCGCGCTGGCTTCTGGCACGGCATCAACACGACCAGACAAAATAAGTTGCTCACCGTGTACTTTTGCCACGAGTTGTGATTCATTCAAACTGGCAATAGTGAGAACATTCGCCCCCTCTGCTGCGGTAATTGCTAGCGGTATTAACGACGACTCGCCGAAATTACAAATGGCGGCAGCCGCTAATTGATGACGATACAAAGGCACCATTGCAAGTGACTTACCTTGCGCTTCCAGCACCACCATCAACTCCGTCATCTTAAGACCGCTTCCGCCAACAGAGTCAGGAATGAGCAGCGAATGTAATCCAGTTTCAATACAGGTTTGCCATAAAGGCATCATGCGTGATTCGTCCGAATCTGCAAATGAACACAGTTGCTCATCAGTGCAATAATCACTAAATACCGAGAGTGCTAGTTCTTGAATCGCACGCTGGTCATCAGAAAGAGAAAAATCCATTACGCCTCCCTCACTTTAAACATCGGTAACGTGAGGTCCCCATCGAAGGTTTCAAAGCAGACTTCGACCGGTGTACCAATGGCAATATTTTTTGGTTCCATACCAACTAAGCCTGCGGTTAGTCGCACCCCCTCTTCAAGCTCAATCAAGCCGATTGGATTTGGGTAATCAAAAGGTGGGATTTCTGGGTAATGCATAACAACGTAAGAATAGAGTTCGCCTTTACCACTGGCCACTTTGTAGTCAAGATCAAAGGACTGACAACGGGTGCATACAGGTGCCGGAGGATGTTGAAGCTGATGACAAGATTGACAATGTTGAATTCGCAATTCGTGCGCATCACATCCCTCCCAGAAAAAGCGTGTGTCATCACTGATTCCAGGTTTCGATCGTTTAATAGTAGGAATCGTTGATTCTTTTTCTTGCTTTGCTTCAACGGGTTGCGCTGGTTTAAATTTAAATACCCGAAATAGTAACTCGCCGACTTTCTCGTCACCACTCGACTGCTCGGAGAAATAAGTCATCTTCAAGGTAACAAAAAAGCCCGTGCCTAACGCGGTTTGTTTTTCTTCGCTAAGGTGCTCAAAACGAGTGGTGTAATACAGTTTCTCACCCATTTTTAGGTAACGATCAAAACTAAGCTCAGAATTTACCGCCACAACGGATGGATAACCTTGCTCTTCAAGTAAACTCAACACACCATAAGGGTTATCATCGGTCGAGCCCGGGGGGTAATTATTTTGATATAAGCCCGATTGACACCAACTCTGAAGCATTGCCGGTGGTGCAACCAGTCCCTCAAACTCAGTGCGAAGTGCATACTCAGGATCAGTATACAAAGGGTTATTTATTCCCATGACTTCACACCACTGTCTAACCATCGCTGGGTTTACATCATCCCACGCATAAATACGACCGAACTCTTTACCGACCATTTCACGTAATGGGGTTAACCAGTTATTTTCAGCCAATGTCTTTCTCCTACTATTCAAAACAACTCAATATTGTGTTTATGCTTGTGCTGCAGATAAGAAAGCGGGTTTCTCTCCGCCGCCATGGAGCACGAGGTTGCAACCGCTGCCATACAAACAATGGTCTGAAGCGAGAAACAGACAAGCCCCTCCGATATCACTTGGCTGAGCCATTCGTCCAAGAGGTATTGTTTCTCTCACCGCTTTAATTCCGGCCTCGTCGCCATAATGAAGTTCAGATTGCTCAGTTTCGACCAATCCAGGAGTCACCGATGCAATACGAACTTTAGGAGCCCACTCAACCGCCAGAGATTGCACCAACGACAGAACGCCCGCTTTGGCAGCACCATAAGCGGCTGTCCCTGGAGATGGTCTTAGCGCACTCACACTGCTAATGAAAATGATCACCCCCTGGCTCTGTTGGGATTGCATTAATGCATTGGCTCGTTGAGCGACATTTAGAGGCGCGATCAAATTTAAACGGATGATGCTTTCATGAAATCTCGGAGATGCCTTATCTGCCAGTGCAAAGGGACTGCCTCCGGCGTTATTGACGAGTACGTCCAATTGGCCATATTCAGCCTGAATAATGGCAAATAGCGTGTCGATAGAATCTAAATCTCGTACATCAACGGGTAGGAACCTTGCGCATCGCTCTCCATCACTTGGAAGCACCTCTGGCTCTCTGCGACCACAAACAATGACGTTTGCGCCACTTTTAAGAAAAGACCGCGCGATTCCTGCACCAATACCTTTAGTACCTCCAGTGATCAGCACCGTTTTGCCTTGATTATCAAACTGCATATCCACTCCCTATTGCCAATGTTCCACCTAAGGGAACTGTCCTGATTGTATTTTCACTGGATTGACTCCTGCTTTCGTCGTCTAAATGGACGATGAAAAAAATGGTG
Organism: Vibrio alfacsensis; assembly: GCF_003544875.1. Lineage (NCBI taxonomy): Bacteria > Pseudomonadati > Pseudomonadota > Gammaproteobacteria > Vibrionales > Vibrionaceae > Vibrio > Vibrio alfacsensis. The sequence continues at coordinate 76,491 of NZ_CP032095.1, read as the reverse complement.
AGTTATAGAGAATTTGCGCTAAAGAGAAGGAGTTTCTGATGGACGACAAACCGGTTTTACTGACTTACCCGATCAAGGGTGTTGCACAACTTACCTTGCATCGACCAAATGCGACCAATGCACTGAGTCTTGAGCTTCAACAACAGCTAGCCGATCACTTTGCACAGTTATCTGAAAATCCAGATGTGAGGTGCATTGTTTTAACCGGAGGAGATAAAGTCTTCGCTGCAGGAGGTGACATCCATAGCATGGTCGATTGCAGTCCAATTGACATATATAAACGTCACACCGAGCGATTGTGGTCTCCGATCGCTGACTGTCCAAAACCAATTATCGCAGCGGTATGCGGCTACGCTTATGGTGGCGGTTGTGAGCTCATGATGCATGCAGACGTCATTCTTGCTGGCGAGAGTGCATCATTCTGTCAGCCCGAAATTAACATCGGAATCATGCCGGGTATTGGTGGTACGCAACGTTTGGTTCGTGCCGTCGGTAAAGCCAAAGCGATGCAAATGGCTTTAACTGGGAAACCCATCACCGCCCACGAAGCATGGATCGCCGGTTTAGTCAGTGAAATATGCGCCGATCAAAATGTGCTAGAACACGCGCTATCGATGGCAAAGCGAATTGCTCGTATGCCCCCACTTGCCGCAGAACAAATCAAGGAAGTCATTAACGCAGGTATGGACACCTCTTTGGATGCCGCATTAGCCATTGAACGAAAAGCCAATGCATTGCTGTTTGCTTCATGCGATCAAAAAGAGGGCATGCAAGCCTTTATAGAAAAGCGCTACCCGGAGTTCAAAGGGGGATAGCACCTTCAAGGTCAACTTCTAACCCGATGATTTTTGTGTGCAGGTTGACGGCTATATAGAAGCAACAAACCATCTCAAACAAAAAACCTCAAGGTGCTTACTTGAAAGTACCTTGAGGTATAAAAAATATTGATAAACGATTTAGTATTCGCTGTGTTAGGTGCTAGTTTTAAATACCTACATCAGCGTCATTGCAGGCAAGCGGAGCAACACTATTTAGAAGAATACGTACCAATTCAGTTTGTCTTCTTACACCGGTCTTTGAAAAAATAGATCGCAAGTGGGCACGAGCAGTGTTACGACGAATATTGAGCCTTTCTGCCGCTTCTTCTAAAGACAAACCATTTGCCAATTCTAGCGTTAGTGCCGTCTCCGCGGTTGTAAGGCCGAAGATTTTTTTCGCCACGTGACTGCTTGCTTGTGATTTAGCAACGGAGTCGCGAATATAAACCACGGCTTTACCCTGACCAATGCTGTTCTCCCAAGCTGGTGAAGGAATCACTTCAACCACCACGCCTAAGTTCACCTCTCCTGATGGTCTCGCAATGGACATGGCTTCAGGAAGAATCGGCCTGTCTGATTCACGAACCATTTTAAAAGAGTTTTGGATTAATTGTTTCAGCTCGCGATTATCATTTGGGTAGTGCGCGGTCAGCTTGCCGCCCTGAACCTTCAACCCATCTTCTAGTGTAAGCAACTCATTCGCAAAAACATTCTGCTCCAAAATCCGCCCAGACTCATCGATTTGAACCGTTGCAATCGATAATCGACTGATCGCTTCGTTATACATGGTGCCAAGGGAATTACTTCTATCCAGTTGCTGATGAATATCTAAAGCACGCTTAAGGTGGGAAACCAACATCTGACACAATACTTTTTCTTCATTGCTGAAGTTAGGTTCAGATTCTGGTCTGGTAATTCGAAGTTTAACGATGCCACCATCTCGAGTAGCGATATCAACGGACATGACATGATAAACACCAACGTTCGCGCACCAGTACTTTCGATAAGTACTTTGCTCCCAAGCCTCTTCATCCATCAAATCATCGACGGTAAAAACGGTATCGGGTTGTTGGTTGTTAAATGGTGTAATGTGGTATCGATAAGGAAGATACTGGACTTTCTTCTCTGCACTAATACCACTTCCTATCGCAATCATTAGACCAAGCTCTTCTTCTTCTTCTTCAAACGTTGGTTTGAGGATCAAAGTAACGTAATTTGCGGCAAAGCAATCACGCAAAGCTTGCAGCGGCTTATACCATACAGACTTGCTCTGTGAGAGATCATAGATGGTTTCAATCAATCCGCTGTATTGATTTAGGTTAAAAGACACGTCCGCCAAAATACCCTCCGTTATACTAATTATTCAAGGGTAGGAACCCGCAGTAATGATTTACTGCGGATCGCACTATGACTGAGCAAGACACTCCGTGAGTTCAGGCACCACGGTAAATAAGTCCCCTTCAAGACCGTAATCAGCAAACTGAAAAATGGGCGCATCAGGATCTTTATTGATGGCTACTATGACTTTGGAATCGCTCATCCCTGCAAGATGTTGAATGGCGCCAGAAATCCCCACAGCTATATACAGCTCAGGTGCTACAATTTTGCCAGTTTGTCCCACTTGATAATCATTTGGTACATAACCAGCGTCCACTGCAGCGCGTGAAGCGCCAAGCGCTGCACCCAGTTTGTCAGCTAGCGGCTCTAAAAGAGTGCGGTAATTTTGATCACTACCAAGCCCTCTTCCCCCGGATACCACGACTGACGCAGTGTTGAGATCTGGACGATCGGATTCAACTAATTCTGTCTTCACAAACTGCACAAGACCTAAGTCTGCTCCAGCTGCGATACTTACTAACTCAGCCTCACCTTCCATGGCTGCTTTCTCGAACGCAGTCGTTCTAACGGTTAAGATCTGAATATTTTCTTTCGATTCTAATGTTAACAATATGTTACTAGTGTATATATGTCTCTGATATATGCCAACACTTTCAATGCTAATAACGTCTGAAACTTGAGCTATATCAAGAAGTGCGGAGATGCGAGGCGAGACATTTTTACCAAACGTTGAACTTGCACAGATAACCGCGTCATAGCGTTCTGATTCAACTAGCTCGACCACCAGTTCTGCAACATTTTCTGCCACTAAGCCAACATAATGTTTTGCATCTGCTTGTAGTACGCGATTTACACCGGATATTTGACGGCATTGTTGGGCAACGTCTTCGCACTGATATCCAGCGACAAGTAAGTCTATGGTCGAATCTGCCGTGAAGCTTGCCAATTTCTGAGCTGCACCGACTGCATTACATGTTGCACTCACGAGCTGATTATTAAGGTGTTCTGCGACAACTAGTATTTTCATAATTTCCCCCTAAAGCACCTTTGCTTCATTCTTCAGCTTTTCGATTAGCTCATCCACGCTTGACACCATTACGCCCCCTTTTCTCTGTTCAGGAACGGTATATGTCACCGCTTTGAACCTAGGAGTCGTATCAATACCTAAACTGTCGATTTCAATACAGTCGATCGGTTTTCGCTTGGCTTTCATAATATTTGGCAAAGACGCATAGCGAGGCTCATTCAATCGTAAATCACAAGTCACCACGGCTGGCATCGGCATCGTCAATACTTCTAAACCAGCATCAACTTCTCTTGTTACTGTCAGTTGTTCGTCTTCTACACGAACTTCTGACGCAAACGTGCCTTGTGGCCATTTAAGTAAAGCCGCCAGCATTTGGCCGGTTTGATTACTATCATCATCAATCGCTTGCTTACCAAGCAACAACAGCTTTGGCAGTTCCTGCTCTACAACGGCTTTTAGGGTTTTCGCTATCGCTAGTGGCTCAATACCATCTTCAGCAAGAACATGGATACCTCGATCAGCACCCACTGCAAGTGCCGTGCGGATGATATCCTGACAACCTTGGCTACCAACACTCACCACAACAACCTCAGAAGCAGTACCAGCTTCTTTAAGTCGGACCGCTTCTTCAATAGCAATTTCATCAAATGGGTTTATCGACATTTTAACGTTATCAAGATCAACGCCAGAGCCGTCTGATTTTACTCTTACTTTAACGTTATGATCGACGACACGTTTGATGGGAACCAGAATCTTCATGTGTTACTCCCTCACTATTACTTGGTATCGACAATTCAACTCACTAATGGCGATCATCGATGTATCGGGTTTTCCCTAAGTTTCAGCAAGCGTAAGAAAAAGTAACGCATTAAACATCGTCCATTGAGACTAGCGTTAAAAGTTTCACATAGATGGGATAGTAGGGCGACAACGGCATTATGTTGCTCTTTTATTAATCATACCTTTTGCCAACGATTGACGACGACGTGAAATGTAGAGAATAGGTAATAAAGAGAGCCCAAATATTGCCCAACTTGAAGGCTCTGAAACCGCGGTAATGACGATTCCGGTAGGATCTTGAATGTCACTAATCGTCGTATGATTGTCCGTTTCGAAGTTCGAGCCATAAAATCGAATCGACTCAATTTTAAAAGCATCTGACTCAGCAAAAATGTTGATGAAACCATAAGGTTCTGAACCATTCTGCCCTAAAAAATTGTTCGTTGGGTTGCCATTGTAAGGGGTTAAGTCGTCGATTGACTCAAAAATGGTTTGTGTTGTGAAATCGTATACGTTCGAGAGTGTATTCACCTGTAGCAAGTTGCCACGATCACCTGCACTCCACCAAAAACCAAAGTAACCAACAGGATTATCAAATTCGAGCGTCACTGCAGAATTATTCCTAGGGCTCACAAACAAGTAATTTCCGATACCATCGGCACCTCCCCAAAGTCGAGCAGAAAGAATCTTGGGTGTGCCTTGAATATAATAGGTGCCAAAATCAGCGCTTTGATCCGAAGAAATGTTACCTCTTGACCAATCGTCGAAAGTTTCAACGAGTTTAGTGCCGTCCACTTGTGAACGTTGGACTCCAGGTGAGTCAATCGTAAAAATAAGCGCTGCCTGAACAGGTGCAAAAATAAAAACGTGATTAATAATGAGATGAGTTTCAATAAGTGCATCGTTCCATCCTATGAACATTGATTTACTTTCTGAAACAACGCAAATGATATGCCACTTATCGATCTAAAATTAAGCGATTGAAATTTCGGTAAAAATATTAAAACAGTTCGCAATGAGTCATTATAAATATCACTTCTGTCAATTTAACTCTCATTGTGACAATCGATTGTGAAAAGATTAAAAGACAAGCAGTAGAGCTAAGTAACGTTAAGTTCATTGTGGTTGATGAATCAAAAGGACACTTTCGTCTGCTGTGGGAGTTTCAAACCAAGACCAATCAATAACCGTGCAATTTGATTAACGAATTAAGATACTGGCGCGTCCAACACTAAAACTCCAAATAATATTATAAAAATACCAACCAGAATCAAATACCTTAGGTTGCCCAACAAAGCGGTTTCAATTGCCCTGCATATTTTGCCAAAAAATTCCGAGGCTTATATAAGCAAACTCCTAAGCAGTATAGGAATGAATATTCAAATAAAAACGAGAAGTGCCCCTTCCCGTTTAGTTGAAACAAGATTTGAGAAACGTTACGTAAAGCGGATCTTTGCGGTTTTTGAATGAGGTATCGCTTGGCAACTTAAAATCAGATTTTGCTTAATATCACGTTCATCAAGAACTTCATTAACCAGCATACTCACTTCCCCATCAACAACTTCGCACATGCACGAAGCACATAGACCACTACAACATGAATACGGTAACTCAAGGCCTGCTTTCTCAGCAGCATCTAATAGTGTCTCATCTGATTGCCAAGAAAACTGGTGCGTCTCTCGTCCAATTTCTAATGTCGTCTCACATGTTGTGATCTCATCATCAGGCCCTGATTGTATAGGCTTGTCGTTAGAACTAGACGCAACAAATCGCTCCAGATGAATGGCAGAAGATGGAATATCGACATTCACAAGTGCACTCTCGACCGCATCCATAAACGGACCAGGGCCGCAGATGAACACTTGAGAGGAAGACTGCATTCCACTCGCTAAAGAAGTCAACAATGATTGACTAGGGATCCCACTAAGACTTTCTAACAGGTGAATAACTTCAAGACGCTGAGGGTAGTCAGCCTGTAGTGTCTTGAGTGCGTCTTTAAATATAACCGATTGCTGATCTCTATTCGCATAGATAAGACGAATTCGAGCGTTTCCTTGCGTTAAGGCTGTACGTAAAATCGAGTAAACCGGAGTAATACCGCTTCCCCCGGCAAACAGCAACAACTCGTCATTAAAATGCTTAGGAACAAACACGCCCGATGGGGGCATTATTTCAACGACATCACCTGACTTTATGTTGTCACACAGGTAGTTGGACACTCGGCCATCTTTCACTCGCTTCACGGATACCTGTAAGAAGTCATCAACTTCTGGTGAGCTCGACATCGAATAACAACGAACTTGGCTTTCCCCATTAATGGTGACTCGCAAAGTAATGAACTGACCTGGTTGGTAATGGAAGAGCGATCGCGCAGCTTGCGGTACATCAAACTGCAGCGAAATCGCGTCTTCCGTTTCTTGAACAACATGCTTAACCACGAGCGAATAATACTGAGTTGCCTGCATAAAGACGTCTCCTAAAGCTGAGGACAATTAGACAAATGGGTCCATATTTGGCATTCCGAGCATCACAGCGCCATGAGCTCTCATATAGGTATCTGTATTATTTGCAATATGACCGCGAGCTTGGTGAATATCACGGAAAATACGTTCAATGGGGTTTGAACGATACAAACCGGACGCGGCGCACGCACGCAACAAGCCATCAACTTGCTCTGCACATAATTTAGGAACCGCAGAAGACTGAGCTCGTTGCAGTAAGCGTTCATTCACATCTAAGGTTCGGTCATCACGAATACTCTCTACAATTCGACCGTAGTTTCTAAACAGAACCAACTTCAACTGGTCGCTGACCATCATCGCGTCACAAACTGCAAACTGGGCGTTCGGATCTTCTGCAGTTTTGCTGCCGTGCTTGCCCATGTGTGCACTTGCTCGAGTTTTGAACTCTTCTATTGCACCATCCAATGCACCAATACAAGCAGAGGAAACCGCACGTTGGAAAACTTGTGTAAAAGGAATTTTATATAGCCAACTTGAATTTGTGGCACGGCCCGGACAACCCTCATCACTATGATTATTGGTACGTTGAATACGGTGCGCAGGGACAAAGACGTTATCAACCACAATATCATGACTGCCTGTCGCTCTTAGTCCATGAACATCCCAATTTTTTTCAATTTGAAAGTCCGATTTAGGCAAGAGAAATGTCGCGTGCTCTAAATCACCGCTGCCATCCTCTTTTGGAAGTAGAGCACCAAGGAAAATCCATTCGCAATGCTCACAACCACTCGAAAAACCCCAACGCCCAGAGAATTGATATCCTCCCTCAACTTGCTCCGCTTTACCGACAGGCATATAAGTGGAAGCAATCAGCGTACTGCTGTCATTTTGCCAAACATCTTGCTGCGCCTGCTCAGGGAACAACGGTAATTGCCAATTATGAACGCCGATGACACCATAAATCCAAGCGGTAGACATACAACCTTTCGCTAGCGTCATCTGAATTCGATAGAATACACGTGGGTCCAACTCATAACCGCCCCAGCGCTTTGGTTGCAACACACGAAAAAGACCCGCTGCTTCAATATCCGCGACTGATTCACTTGGGACTTTGCCATCAAGTTCTGCTTGATGAGCGCGTTCTTTCAATTTTGGGATGAGTGCTTCTGCCTTTTCGATCAGATCGAGTGCCTCTGGTGTGAGGTAATCTTCTTTGACGGCGTGTGTGGTGATTTCTTCATAAATAGCCATGTTTATTCTCCTAAACACCCCGTCAAATCTAGACGGTATTGGCGTTACTCTCTTTTGATTAGACACTGAAAGATTTCCACACTTGTTGTGTGCTCTCATCGTCAATACGGACTAAGGGTAAATAGAGTCATGGCCGTAGAAGCAACACTACCTAAATACAGTTGTTGGAAAGTGCGTTAAAGGTAGATCTGATGATGGAGTCCAGAGTATGAAGTCATGCTTAAAACATTTATGAACAATTATTTGTCAGTGACTTTCCTAAATTAGCGATTCATGAATAACTAAAAGTATTTAAAATTACTTAACTAATTGTCCAGTTTTGATGGTACAGCTCACTGGTGAGTGTAGGGTATGTAGAGGCGAAAAAAAAACTATTGGTGTGACGTTCTTGCTGGTGCAGCTTTAGGTACGTTGAGCGTGTATGTCTTCACTGATGCTTATGATGAAAATGTGCAGCTTGTCCCATGGGTGACGAGTGAAGACGTTGGTGTATCGCTGAATTATCATTGGTAGTCTTGTACGATCACGATCAAAAGAGCCTCGGCATACCCGAGACTCCTGTATTATGACTTTTCGTTTCTAAGTGCAGTTTTTAGAACTGGGCTTTGATCCAAATCATACGATGGTCTGAAGATACATCTTTGCCATTGCCGTACTTACCGATACGGTCGTCGTTAAATAACTTACGACCTTCTTCATATGATGCTGCCCAGTAAACACCAGAATCAGCCACGTTTAGGTTCGCTGATGGCATCGCATAATCAACACCAAGACCAAATGTAGACGTGATGCGGTTTGGAATTGGATGTGTTGAGTTTTTGTCTACCGCATGCTCGGCTGCGCCATAGCTTGTTGGGTAAAGCTCGCCATTCATCACATCTTGGTTTACCAACGGGTCATTGTGGAAGTCTTGCATGATCTCACTAAAGCCATCGCCATCCAGTGGATCAAGGTTTTGGTCACCCATCATCACAAACTTCGCACCTTCAGTTAAGCCACCTTTGTTGCCTGCATCATCGTAGAAGTATTCTTTGCCTTGTACATAGTGATGCCAGAACTCAACTTCTGCGCCGTTTTGAACTTTGTTTTTGCCCGGATCGAATACTGGCGGAGTAGGATGAGACATCAATAGATGAACAACTTCGTCGCCTTTTTCTGTTGGGATAATAATCGGTGCATCTACGTGGTTTTTAGAAGACAGGCGAACAACATCCCACTCTTCTGCTGTGTACCAATCGTCACCACAGGCCATGCCTTCAGGGATCGTCTGTGAACCGTCACAGATAGTGATGGTTGGGATTTCTGCCCCTTCCATGTCTTTCCACTTGAACTCTTGGAAAGTTCGTGTGTTTTCTGTGTCAATTTTGTATTTAGACATCAGTGCAAATGCATATTGACCATGATAGAAACCAAAGCCCCATGCATCGCCCGGAAGTTGGCCAGCAGTGCCGTTGTTATCGAGGTCAAGGTCACTGTTTAAGCCTGTGTTGGTTGAGTAAGATTCTGCGTAAGGGTACTCAATAGGCTCAAGGTTAGCTTCACCACCGGCACCTTCAAGACTCTGTGCGATAGATAGGTAGTTTTTCTGGAAACCTTCAAGTGCGACTTTATCTTCTCCAATACCATCGTTATTGAATTCAGCCATCATCAGAACATCTGGTCGGTTTTTTTGAATGATGGCTGCAACGTTACGAATTTGAATGACTTTCTCAGCCATTGTTTTATCTTCGTCTGTGATTGTGCCATCAAGGTAAGCGGTTACTAGCTCAGTTTGCTTTGCTGGTTCAACTTGCATTTCTGCAACGAGATCTTCAAAAGTATTACGATCAAAAGAGAGGTTATAAGTGGCGATCTTTACTTCTTTAGGTTGAACATCTACGTATTCAGTGTCGTCGTTGCAGCCAGTAAGTAACGCAGCGCCGATTAGGAGAGCTAGAGGGGTTTTGATGTATTTCATTAGTATACAACACCTTATAATTGGATTCGCACAAATACTAAAGTTATCAGCATCTTTTGTAAGCGACCTTGGTCACACAAACGATTGCGCAGTTGCAGTAACGATCAGTTTTTGTGTGATTAATGCTACAAGCGCATCATTTTCAACAGTAGAAGGTTATATACAATCTGTTAAATAATGATGTCCATTTTATTTAATTAGAATGAATTTATAGCGTCTATTGATGGAATAGGGCAAAGACGTGTTTGTCGAGATTGGCTGTTTCTACGTTGCAGTGGATAGCTGATCACTGATATATGACTTTTAGGATATAGAACACAGTAAAGCTTAGGTCAACAATAGAACCAACAACTGAAAATAAATTTCACGGTGCAATAAGAGTTAAGAAGCAGCTAACTCATTCTATATCCTAATATGCTCAAAATGCATCGGATGCACAGCGAGTGACATCAACAATCCCAAATCACATCCTGGCGAATTGGAATTTTTATACCCGACACTTTCACTACTAAACGATCTCTGACGAGCTTAATCGAAACGGAATCGTCCATCTTACGAACCGTTGCAGGATTATGCATATTGCGATATCCCAAAGTGAGCGGCGTAAAGGTATTCGAGTATTCATTGTTGTAAGATCGCGTTACACGAGGATGCTTCAAAAAGTAATCGTATAACGATTTATGCTTCGTTTTGACAAACGCTAAACACATCGCGTCAGCTCTATACCAAACTTGGCGTTACGATACATTTCTTCGAGCAATCCTCTTTGCTCAACAGAAAAGTCGCTTGTCGTACGATCCATCTTTACCTCCCAAGCAAGTTATTATGTTTAATGGTAGTATCAGGATATTCTGTGTCAAATGCTCAAAATGTCTTTTTTTCCCACCAATTTCAAATTGGTGCCTATATTATCTATCCGTATAGGCACCAGTTTTTCATCTATGCTAAAATTCCTGTCCACAGATTTTGAAATGGTGCCTATGTATTAGCTTGTTTATGCTTATGAAATTAAACAAGTTTACAATTCCAATGCCTCATGCTTGTTTCTGCGAGTTGATACTTTACAAAATATGGTCAGTTGCTTGTTGGGGCGTATTATCTTCAATAAAAGACTGATCCAAAATTTTTGTCTTGCGTGATTACGGCGAAATTATTGAACTTAATACGGGAATTTTGCGACATTTGAGGTTGACTAATCTAAAATCTACTTTTTAAGTGTTTTGGTTCCAAAATTGGTAACCGTTTCGGTCACATCATAGGTAACCAATCCGGTACCCATATCAGACCTAAACTTGGTAACTTATTGATAATGCTCACCAATTCATTAACCATTTCAGTGCCCAAATCAGTACCTAAACCGGTACCCAAACCAGTGACGTCAATGGTACCTTATTTAGAAATCTTCATTTTTCAACACCTGTATTTGACACGCTTTGTGTTTGAAAATAATCAAGCGTACGGCAAAATAACATTGAGTAGAAATTCATTAAAATGAATATCAAAACATTCAGTTTTGCCCCTGCTACCGTATTCAACTTCTGCAAGAGATCTGATGATACAAGGGAAAATTTTTGCATCTTGATTTTAGTTCGACTGACTCTACTAAGGACTTTCAACTCTTAGATCAACGCGGCGCTCGACACGAATTTCAAAATGGACGAATCGTTCGATTCGTTTATAATAATCAAAAAGGGAGGTACTTATGCAATCACTAACCGCGAATAATGCAAAAACAAAATTTGGCGACCTATTGATGAAAGTTCAGCGCGAGCCTGTACAAATTAGTAAAAATGGTTCGCCAGTTGCTGTCATAATGTCTTGCGAAGAATACGAGCAACTTGAACAACTAAAGATGATGATGCTCAAGTCTCGTTTTGAACAGGCAGAGCGCGACATCGAGAATGGAGATCTTGTCGATGGCGACGAATTTATGAAGGCACTCAACCAAGGACAGTTTGATTGATGGCGAAGTACACTCTCGCACCCGCAGCGCAATCTGATTTGATAGAGATACGCCGCTACACACTAAGAACTTGGGGCGAACTTCAGTGGCGCAACTATTAAGGTGAGATCAAAAATTCTATTACGCTACTAGCTGATAATGAGTTAATTGGCATCGAGGTGACAGAACTTGGTCAGGGCTATTACCAATTTCCTCTGAAGCATCATGTCATTTACTACATTCAACGAGAAGAGAACATCGTCGTTGTTGGCGTTCTTGGGAAAAGTATGTCTCCAGCGAAACACTTTCAAACTTTACTCTAATCCTCTACTTCAAAAGCTCTCGAAGTCACCCCACAACCTAAAATGCACGATACACTTCGGACTCATCACTAGTGACATCAACATTAACATTAACATTAACAAGCTTGAAAAGTATTGTATAGCTCCGAAAGAAGCTATGTGGCGAATGATTAAAGAACATATCTAGCTGAACCTACATTATAATCAGAAGATACTGGTAAAGATGAGGGCAAGCCAATGCGAGTAAATATAACCTTAAACCAGCAAGCATTGCACCAACAAGGAATCGATGACCAAGAGTTAGTCGAATACATTCAGAGCCTTGGCTTAGTTGTAACAAACGCCAAAATGCTTATTCGTTTTAAGGTTTTTACGACAGACATCGATGACGAAAAACTGCAGCTGCTGGGTGAAAACCCCATCGTGTTGGATATTTCTCCGGACACGCGAAGACACGCTATCTAACCACCAAAGTTAAAGCCTGATGCCTCAAGAACATTCAATTAATGATGAGGCCTCTATAGCAACATAAAACACACATTCAGCTGAAAAGCGAAAGAGAAAAAACAGAACGAATTAAAGAACATTACCTATTCCACAGCTGCGGACTCATCTTCAGCGCCTTGAACGGTTCAAACCACCACACAGAGGACAAAGTATCGCTTTATCATTTCATAATGATGCGTATAATCCTCGCTCATTTTATTTGACACTCACAAACAAAGAGTTCCAGCATGTCTAAACTGTTTTTCAAAGGCCGAATTGAAACTAGGCAAAATCACGTATTATCGGGCTACAACGTAAATCGCACAGTAAAAGCTGGTACTGCTGAAGCACCAATCACTGTAACAGTACAATCTGACGAGCGTAAGGCTGCTATTGAAGCCATCTTAGAAGAGAAAAGCATCATCGCAACAATCATCGTAGATGCAAATCAAGAAGAGAATACGGTAGAGTTAGACACACTACTAAACAAGCCATCAACAACCGTATTTGATAAAACGCCAAACAGAAATGACCCATGCACATGTGGTAGCGGCAAGAAATACAAAAAGTGCTGTGCGTAATGACAAATAAGCCGCTTTCAATCAGCGGCTTAAGTTTATTACCCTACAAGAGAATCGTTACTTTAATAATGGTAACGGCAAGAAATAATGGTTATCGCCTGGTTATCGACCGCGTAAACGAGACGATTGGTATCATCAATGCGACGTGACCAGAAACCCGCCAGGTTCTCTTTTAAAGGCTCTGGTTTACCAATCCCCTCAAAGGGCGAGCGCTTTACATCATTAATTAATTTATTGATACGCTTGAGTGTTTTCTTGTCCTGATTTTGCCAATACAGGTAGTCATTCCAAGCTTCGTCAGTCCAAGCGAGCAAACGCTGGTGACTACTCATCAATTAAGTCTCGAGAAGTCACTTGGCCAGCACGATATTGAGCGATTGAACGCTTGAGATGATCCGCGTTCTCTGGAGAACGCAGTAAGTGCACCGTTTCCATCAAACTGTTGTAATAATCTAATGACATCACCACAGCATCTTCTGAGTCTCTCCGCGTAATGATCGTCGTGTCAGCATCATTAACCACACCGTCTAACACCGCTTTTAAACTATTTCGTGCTTCAGTAAAAGATACGATTCTCATAGAACCTCCACATGTACATTTAATAAGACAAGTATAATGGCCACCGCCTTAGTTGTACAGTAAATGGAACATAATGGAGAACGAAAGCAGAAAAGACCACCCTACCACAAAGTGCTATAGGGTGGGATTCGACTGAAATGAATTCAGGAAATGGTACTTGGCACGCGATTTTGCCAAGGCAAGGCCGATTCAAGCTGCGCTGCAAGGGAAAGTAATAACGCTTCTTGGCCAAACCCAGCAGCAAAGTGCATCCCAATAGGTAGATTTTCTGCGTTCCAATGCAATGGCACTGACATTGCCGGCAATCCTGTCATATTGAACAATGCAGTAATTGGCGACGCTTTAATCACCTCTTGAACAAAGGTTTCATAAGGCTGATATAACGTGAGCTCACCGATCTTAGGTGGCGGCCCGGTGGTGACAGGTGACAGGATCACATCATACTGAGTGAAGAACTGATCAAAGGCTTTTCCACCTTGATCAAATGCACTACGAGCATCATAAACTTGTTGTGCAGTGAACGTCTTCGCTCGCTGTATATGCTGCCATACAATAGGAGAAAACTCGCTCTCTTTCGCCGCTCGGCCAAGGCTCGCCTCTCTATCTCTTACTGCATGCAGCACACCGCTTGATGTCGCGACGCCCATGCCTTTAAACATGGATTCGATTGGCAGTACAGGGCTGGCTTTTTCCACGTGATGACCTAAAGACGTCAGCAGTGCCGCGGTTTTTTCAATGCCATCTAAGCAATCTTGGTCGATAGGTAGCCCAAATGGATGAGAATCCATAATGGCTATCTTTAAACGCTTAGGCGGTTGCGTTATCGCTTGCAGATAATCATGCTGTTGATGCGGGATGCGTGAGCCAGCCTCCTGCCCGGTCGTCACCGATAAGAGAGTAGCGGTATCTCTTACTGAACGAGTGATCACATTATGTACCGACAATCCCATCCAGCCTTCCATATGTTTTGGTCCCGTAGGCACCAAACCTCGACTTGGTTTTAGGCCAAAAACCCCACAATGCGCAGCAGGAATTCGGATTGAGCCACCACCATCGCTAGCATGAGCTGCAGGTAGAATTCGAGCGGCAACCGCGACCGCAGAACCGCCACTGGAACCACCGCTGGAGTAGCGTACATCCCAAGGGTTAAGCGTATCACCATGCAATTTCGATTCTGTCGTTGCTGTCTGCCCAAATTCTGGACTGGTCAATTTTGCCAATATATTCAGACCAGCTGCTTGATAGCGGTCAGTCAGTGTCGAGTTTTGTGTCGCTCTCGCGTCTTTATAGAATTCGCTACCATTGGTTGTAATGGTATCTTTTAGTTGAATATGCAGATCTTTGAGGGCAAATGGCACTCCAAGCAGAGGAGCGTTCTCATAAAGTACAGCGCGCTCTTCACTCGTTTTATTACTCAGTGCTTGTGCGCTTTCTCGGGCTTGCTCGAAATGATTAACCGACAGTAAATTAAACTGTTTACGCTGTTCAAACCTAGCACTCGCAGCATCAAACAATTCTAACGGGGTTACTTCACCGCTTTTAAGCAAAGCGGCCATGTCGGTCACATCCCAGCTTTCATATTCAGGTAATGGCAAGGATGCATTTTTCCAAGCAGAAGCATTGGCCGTAAAGCTTAAACCAGAAGCGATTAACGCACCGGTTCCCAAACTGCCTTTAAGCAGTTGCCTACGTCGACGGTCAACATCGTCCACTTTAGGATCAATAATCGCCATACTAGCTCCCCCACACTTTTTGGGCAGGCTGCGCTCGCTTCATCAGCGAATCGATCGCCGAGCCGATTTGATCGGCTTCCCACATTGCGCCTTTATCTTCAGTTACCCCGGTACGCCAACCGTCGCCTAAAGAAATACGACCGCCCTGACTTTCAAATATTTGCCCCGTTACATGAGACGAATGTTCGCTGCCAAGCCACACAACAAGCGGAGCAACATTTTCCGGAGCCCAAAGGTCAAAGCTATCGTCCTCAGGCTTTTTAACGACATCGGGCATCGCGCTTTCCGTCATGTGCGTGCGAGCAGCTGGCGCAAGTGCATTACTGGTAATACCGTATCGTTTGAGCTCCGCTGCTTGGACAAGCGTTAAGCTCGCAACTCCCCCTTTTGCTGCAGAGTAATTCGACTGACCAATCGACCCTTGTAAGCCCGCACCCGATGTCGTATTGATAATGCGGGCGTCAATGTGATGCCCGGCTTTCGCAAGATCTCGCCAACGGCGCGACAAAATATTAGCAAGGCAAAAGTGCCCTTTTAAATGCACCTGCATGACCTTGTCCCAATCGTCTTCGGTCAAGCTAACAAACATTCTGTCGGCTAAAATCCCAGCGTTATTTACTAACACATGTACATCACCAAATGCCTCAAGTGTCGCATCAACAATCAATTGCGCAGTGCCCATCGTCGTAATGTCGTTACTATTCGCAATTGCCTTTCCACCCCGAGTAATAATTTCATCCACAACCGCAGCCGCCGCTTCTGGACGAATATCATTAACCACAACATTCGCACCTTGTTTAGCAAACGCGATGGCATACGCTCTGCCTAACCCGCCACCGGCACCTGTGATGATCACGGTACGTCCTTTACACAATTCCATTGCCTCTCCTTAACCGGATATTCAAATCAAATCTGATTGCCCCAACTTGAGGTCTATTAAAGTCTCTCGATGATGGTGACATTCGCAACACCGCCACCCTCACACATGGCTTGCAATCCATAACGACCACCGCGTCGTTCTAATTCATGCAGCAATCCTGTCATTAACCTAGCGCCAGTTGCGCCTAATGGGTGCCCCAATGCAATCGCGCCACCATTAACGTTCATTCGTTCGTGGTCGCATCCAGTTTCTTTCATCCACGCCATCGCAACCGATGCAAAAGCCTCATTCACCTCTGAGATATCAATGTCACCCATTGATAAGCCCGCTTTTTTCAACGCCGCTTTTGTGGCAGGAATAGGCGCCGTCAGGTGCCAAATTGGGTCGTCTCCCAATACACTCATGTGATGAATACGTGCCCGAGGCGTTAGGTTATAACGTTTCAAAGCAGCTTCAGAGACAATCAACAACGCGGCAGAAGCGTCACACGTTTGGCTAGAAACGGCCGCGGTAATAGATGGATAAGCATGACCAACAGGATCGAGCTCTGCCATTTTTTCGACAGACGTTTGCCTTGGCGTTTCGTCAGCAGTCAAATCTGCAATAGGGACTATTTCACGCTCAAAAACGCCTTCTTCTCGCGCAACAATGGCTCTTCGGTGGCTTTCTAAAGAGAACGCCTCCATTTCTGCACGAGTGATATTCCAATGATCAGCAATGCGTTGCGCCGCATAAAACTGATCGACGGGTGCGTCGCCAAAACGGGCTTGCCACTTCTCACTTTCAGCAAAAGGCGTAGAGAAGCCAAGAGGTTGCCCAGCAAGCATGGCTGACGATATTGGAATTTGCGTCATGGTTTGGACACCACCGACCGCAATAACGTCTTGTGTTCCACTCATCACTGCCTGCGCGGCAAAATGAATCGCCTGTTGAGATGAACCACATTGACGATCAACCGTGGTGCCCGGCACATTCAATGGCAAACCAGCGGCTAACCAACTGGTTCGGGCGATATTACCAGCCTGTGATCCAATGGTATCAACACACCCAAAAATGACATCGTCATAGTCTTGTGCCGGTATTGCGTTACGGTCCACTAAAGCTCTAAGAACATGTGCGCCTAAGTCTATTGCATGAATGTGCGATAGACTGCCTTTACGTCGCCCAGTCGGTGTTCTTAGTGCATCAACAATATATGCCTGTGCCATTAGCCCCTCCCAAATGTGGATGATGGACCTGCACCGTCAAGTGCTTGAACTAATGTACCGTGAACAAATTGATTCAGACGTTGTTGATGAAATGCCTTTGACCCCCAGTAAGATTCTAGGGCCCATGTCCGTTTCATGAACATTTGCAAATCCACCTCCCAGGTGTAACCCATTGCGCCATGAACCTGAATGCCATGTTTTGCAGCTAAATGGGCGGCTTTGGTTGCAAAAAGCTTGGCTTGGGAAACATGAAAATCCACATCGGGATGGCCTGACTCCAGTGAGTGTGCCGCGCGGTACAAAACAGGTCGCGCAAACTCTATCTCTTTCGCGATGTCAGCTAAGTGATGCTTTAGTGCTTGGAAGCTACCAATGGCACGACCAAACTGTTTTCTCTGAGCGACATAATCAACAGACAGATCGAGCATACGCTGGGCAAGCCCAAGTAATTGCCCTGCCGTCGCGAGCGAGCCTCTATTTAACAGCTGTTGCTTAAGCGCTCGTCCAACCTCTCCGCCGATCAATTTTGTGTCAGGCACAGAACTCCATGACACTTTGGCTAAGCGACGTGAGGTATCAATACTTTTACTTTCTTCAAGGTCGACTTGGTCACGCACAACGGCATGAAGATCGTCACCATCAAACATCAATATGAGGTCAGCAAGATGCGCGTCTGATACAAGCGAATTGACGGGATGGGACACTGCCACACGTAAAGCACCGGCTGCAATTTGTTCTAGCCATTCATCACGCTGACTGGACTGCGGTAGCGAACTCAAAAGTCCAACGGCCGTGTAGCCCGTATCGGCGACTACATCTGCAATACAGTAGTAACCAAGTTCCTGGGTCAATAAAGACCAGGCAACATCCCCCATACCGATGCCACCAACCTGTTCAGGAACAGAAACCGCGAGCATGCCTTGCTCAGCAATATTGGTCATCAGCTGAGGAGAGCGTCCTGAATCGGTTTCCCAAATTTCTCGTAATACTTCAGGCGCAGCTTCTGTCATGAGAAAACGACTGATCGCTTCTTTGAAAGCTAATTGATCGTCTGTGAACGTAAAATCCATTTTTCACCTCAACTTTTAGGTAGTGCAAGCATGCGCTCGGCAATGATATTACGCTGGATTTCATTCGTTCCCGCGTAGATTGGACCTGCATGTGAGAACAAAAATCCTTCAAGCCAACGTGTGTGCTTGTCGTCGGTTAACTCACCTCGAGCCCCTAAGATCTCCATCGCTAGTTCGTGCATTTTCAAATCCAGCTCTGACCAAAATATTTTATTGATACTGGATTCGGCACCAATTTTTTCACCTTTACTTAAGCGACCAACGGTGTAATAAGCGGATAACGCATAAGCTTGCGCGTCAGACCAAGCATTCGCGACTTCCACGGCCAAAGCAGGGTTTTGCTCGGCATACGCTTTATTTTCATGAAACAATTTGATCAATTCACGAGCAGTCTGTTGAAAACGCGCTGGCGAACGCAATAGTAATCCTCGTTCAAATCCCGCAGTTGCCATCGCAACTTTCCAGCCCTGCCCTTCTTCACCAATACAGTTTTCAACCGGCACACGAACATTGTCGAAAAAGATTTCTGCAAACGCATCTTTTCCATTTAGGGCTTTAATTGGTCGAATGGTTACTCCTGGAGTATCGAGTTTAACCATAAGGTAGGACAAACCGTGGTGACGCGAGGAGTTAGGGTCACTACGAAACAAGCCAAAGCACCAGTCAGCGAAAATGGCGCGTGTCGACCAGGTCTTCTGTCCATTAATCACGAACTCATCACCATCACGCACCGCTTTACTTGTAATTGCTGCCATATCTGAACCAGCGTTCGGTTCTGACCATGCTTGCGCCCACATATCATCACTCGATGCCATACGCGGTAAAAACTGTTGCTTTTGTGCTTCCGTGCCAAATTCAATCAATGTGGATCCCAACAGCAGCTGGCCATTTTGATTGACTCGCATCGGCGCACCTGCACCATAATATTCTTCTTCAAAGATCAGCCAGTCGGTTAGATCACAACCACGCCCACCGAGTTCCTCTGGCCACATCACCATTGAAAGACGGGCGTCAGACAGCTTTTTCTCCCATGCTCGGTGCTGCTCAAAGCCCTCTTTTGTGTCATAACTTGCCAATGGCTCTTGAGGCACATTCTCCGTTAGCCACTGACGCACTTCGTCACGAAATGCACGTTGTTTATCGTTAAAAATCAGTTCCATGGTGGTGTATGTCCTCCATTACAAATCGAAACGCGCTTCACGTTTTTCCACAAACGCGCGTCGTGTTTCCGCCGAATCAGGGCGAGTATAAGCTTCTAATGTAAACCCTTGTTCCCAGCGATATTTCGCCTCTAAATCGCCATCTTCAATACCGTTTAATGCTTCTTTTGCGATACGGATCATCGAAGAGCTTTTCGCAGCTATTTTATTGGCAATCTCCAATGCCGTTTCTCGCAGTTGTGCGTGAGGTACGATACGCTCAATAAACCCATAACGATCCGCTTCTTGTGACGTTACGGTCTCTCCGGTAAAAAACATATAACGCACTTTTTGTACTGGGAATAAGCGTTGCAAGTGAGCCCCCATTGCACCACGGTCCACCTCTGGTAATGCAAACGTCGCGCACTCCGATGCAACGACGATGTCAGCCGCTCCGGTAATACCAATGCCGCCGCCTAATACATAGCCATGTACAGCAACAATGACAGGCACTGGGCTACGGTGGACCGCTTTGAAAGTGGCATAGTTGCCCGCATTCACTTGAACAATGCGTTCTGGATACGCATCCAACTCCTTGATATCCACACCCGCACAAAAACCTCGTCCCTGTGAACGAATCACGATAACTTTCACATCTTCTTGGGTACCTAGCGCATCAATGGCTTGTGCAAGCGCCAGCCATTCGTGGCTATCGAGAGCATTCACTGGCGGCTTTTCTATCACGAGTTCCGCAATACCGTTGTCGATGACGGTATGAAATGCGTCATTTTGATTTTGTTGTGTCATCTAACTCACTTCCTTGTGGGGGTAGATAAAATGGTTAGCATTGCCTTGAAACAAACGTTGTAAACACTGTTCAGCATCTTCAGCAATGCCATGAATAAGTTGTTCCGCAGAAATTAATTCATCAATTGCGGCAGCCACCTGACCACTCGGTAAAATGCCTTGATCTGGCTGTCCGTCAACCATCGAATGTTGAAGAAGCACTGGCTGATTGGCTGCCATCACCGTTTGTGAAAGCTCTGCAGGATCTTCTTTTAATGCTTTGAAGAAGACTCGTAGCATGTGTGGCAACGTCATATTCGTCTGCTTCTTCCACTCCCATGCGCTAGAAAGGGCAATCATAAGACGCCCCATTGCACTGGATTTTTCAAGCTTTTTAATTAATGACGTGGCTATCATGCGATGACGCAACCCATCGACTGCGGTGGTCACTTGTATCTTTTGTGGATCTTTGACTGCTAGGTAACGCTCCAAAGTCACACTTGGTGTTGGGGAGTCAGTAGTCATTAAAAAACGCGTTCCCATGGCAATGCCACACGCTCCCGCCGCCAAAGCAGAAGCTAAACCTCGACCTGTAGAGAAACCACCGGCTGCAATAACAGGCACATCCACCGCATCTAGCACTTGAGGAAGCAAGATCGAAGATGGAACACCGCCTGTATGCCCCCCACCCTCGGCACCTTGGATAGTGATCATATCTGCGCCTAACTTCACCGCACTAATGGCATGCTTAACCGCGCCCACCGTTGGAATACAAAGCACACCCGCTTGTTTAAGCCGAGCTATGGTGGCTTTGTCTGGTCCACGACCGTAACTGATCGCTTTAAGTTGGTACTTGATAGCCAAATCAACACACTGAGCCGCATTTTCCTGAAACATATGAAAATTCAAGCCAAAGTTACGGCTCCCGGTGTGGGAAATAACACGCTTAATTTCGTCTTCCAGTTCTTCTGGCTTGATGGTCGCGCCAGCAAGAAAACCAAAGCCACCGGCCTGCGTTGTTGCGATCACCAAATTTGAATCTGATACCCAGCCCATCGCTGTTTGTACAATCGGAAATCGACAACCTAACTGTTGTGTTAATTCTGTTTGAAGCATCTCATCTACCTCGCTCTTTCCGAATTAGCTTGCTGCTTGTTGGCTTTTGCCATTGCTTTTGCATCAAAACCAGACAGCTTATCACCAGAAATTAACTGATTGTGCGTATGGGCAAAGTGATGAAAACCAAATGCCATATCCATGGACGTTCGCTTACCCATGATGTCTTCAATAGTGTTCACCACTTGCTTAGTCAATTGCAAACCAAGTCGAGGCATTTCAGCGATCTTACCCGCCATTTTGAGCGTTTCGGCCTCTAGTTCGTCTTTCGCAACCACGCGGTTAACCATACCAAGCTCATAAGCACGCTGAGCGCTCATTCGCTCACCGAGAAATAAAAACTCTTTCGCTACGCGAGGATTCATCTCAAAAACATGCGCAAAGTACTCCACGCCGGGAATACCCATTCGAACGACAGGATCTTGAAAGAAGCTCTCTTCTGAACACACGATCAGATCGCACACCCAAGCCAGCATCAACCCTCCCGCAATACAAGCACCATTGACCATTGCGATGGTCGGCTTCGGCATCTCTCTCCAGCGGCGACACATCCCCAAATACGCTTCTTGTTCACGAGCGTACTGAAATTCGCCGCCTGGTTTGTTGGTATGGTCATACCATAGACTTGCTCGGTCAAAGCTTTGGTCTACATCGCGACCAGGAGAGCCTATATCATGACCTGCAGAGAAATGTTTCCCTGCACCACACAGCACGATCGCTTTTATCTCATCGTCATCACATGCGCGCTTAAAAGCACTATCCAATGCGTAGGTCATTTGACCATTTTGAGCATTGTTGTATTGCGGCCTCATCATTGTAACGATCGCAATTCCCTGCTGTACTCGGTATTCAACAACATCATCAATGAGGGTGGACTCTAGACTCATACGGCACTCTCCTGCTCTTGCTTTACAGCAACACGAATCCCAGGAGGGTTGCTCTTAATCTGATATGCACGACTATTATGCGGGTCAAGCTGACGAATCACTTCCAACTGCTCAACCGTCGGTGCCGGCGTAATATCAACGTGGTCAGGAACAAAAATATCAAAGCCGGTATTCGCAATAACCTCTTCAACAGACACGCCCGGATGCACGCTCAACAAACGAAGTTGGTGCTTAGGTCCTTGCCAATCCATCACCGCTAAGTTGGTAATCACCAAACGCAGGTCAATATCGTCTA
Source organism: Vibrio alfacsensis (assembly GCF_003544875.1). Classification (NCBI taxonomy): domain Bacteria; kingdom Pseudomonadati; phylum Pseudomonadota; class Gammaproteobacteria; order Vibrionales; family Vibrionaceae; genus Vibrio; species Vibrio alfacsensis. The sequence continues at coordinate 53,854 of NZ_CP032095.1, read as the reverse complement.
AGGTGTACCCTTTCGGAAGTCGAGCTGGGTTTTTACCGATCGATGCCACCATGTCACACTCGCCTTTCACGAATACCCGCGGATTGTGATCCGGAACGAAGAATGAGTTCGCATGACAGATCGAGTTCCCTGGAAAACCTCGAACCCCTAACATCTGAACTTTGGGGCGTTGGTAGTCACTCCCTAACGCGGAGATATTAGCTTGGCCATACTGGTCAATTTGTGTCGGACCAACCATTGCGTGACGTTTTTTGCTCCATACGTTGTCGAAAATCCGTGAGAAACCCATCCACGTTTCGTTCTTCTGCACGAACGCTTCGCTGCGCTTTCCTACTGGGTTAGGCTCAGAAAGCAAAAATGCCTCTGAATCTGTCATCATCAAATCTTGATTGATGGTTCTCATCGCCAAGCTCGCAGCAAGACGTGGAATAACACCAATCCCGGTCGCGAGTACTTCTCCATCATGACGAAACGCCTCGGCACCTGCACAAATCATCAGTTCAGCGAGGGTATATTCTTTTGCAACTGTCATTGTATCGTCCTCTAATAAACTGGAAGGGCAAGTTGGCGAATGCTTTCTAAGCCACCGACTTGAGTTTGGTAGCCTTGCTCATCAAGATCTTGAATGTATTTACTGTAATAGCCATCAAAACCACCATCTCGCGCAAAAGCCGAATACTCTTTAAAATGTGCCGTATCAAAACCATATAAAGGAGCACAAGAGGTCGGATGGGCACCACCTGGTATTTCAATTACACCCGTAGTTTGAGAGCGCTCCCAAAGCACATACCGGGATTCTTCTTCACTATAAAACTCGCTTGAGTCGACGATTTCTTCGCAGCTTACAAAGGTTTTATCTGCGGCACGGGTAAACCAATCATCCATATAATGATCCGGACCTTTGATCTGACAAACGCCACGTCGGTCAGCCCTATCAACATGCACAAGTGCGACATCAAGTTTAAGCGCAGGCATGGCGACCCATTCTTTGTCATCGTATGGGCTGTCAATACATTTCAATTCAGGATTCACCGTTAGCACATCGGTACCAAGGCCTAATGCTGTTGGGATATAAGGGCACCCCCATGCGGCAGCTCGTAAGCCAAGAAGCATCATGCCCTCATCAATTTCCATCACTTCCAACTCGCCCGATTGACGTGCTTGACGGAAATAAGGCTCAAGGGGAATAAAATCGAGCGATACAAAGGCAAAAATGAGTTTTTTTACTTTACCAGCCGCACACAACATACCGACATCCGCTCCACCGTATGCCACGACAGTTAAATCTTTCACATCGGAGTTGAGGATTGCACGGATCAGTGCCATCGGTTTGCGACGAGGTCCCCAACCACCAATTCCGATTGTCATCCCATCTTCAAGAGCATCGACCATCTGTTGAATTGTCATTTCTTTATTCATGTTACTGTTCCTGTCCGACCGAAAAATCGTGTCCCCACAAACTCACGCGGGTAAATTCAAAGGCGCGGTGGTGGTCCCAATCAACTTGGAGCCCCCCATGGCCAAACTCCATATCAAAGCCTGATGGTGTTTTCATATAAAAAGAGGTCATCTTGTCATTAAGGTGCTGGCCTAGCGTGGCAGATAGCGGTACGTCATGTGCAATTCGGCGATCATTGGCGCGTCCAACCTCAGACATTGCGTCCACTTCAACCATGGTATGTACACAGCCGCTAGGAACCGGGAACTCACAAATCGCTAGACTATGGTGGCGAGGGTTATCGCAATGCATAAAATAGATGCGCGAGCTTGGCGCGTCTTCTGCCGGGCGGAAATTGAAAATATCAGAAAGCTGAAAGCCCATTACTTCGGTTAAAAACTGATACGTTTCATCAAAGTTTGGTGCAGGTAAAACCGTGTGACCTAAACCCATTCCATCAGTGAGAAATCGCGGAACACCTTGCGGAGAAATAAACGGTTCACAGCCAGATAAGAAGCCCCAATAGACTTCATGGGTGTTACCTGCCGGGTCTTGGAACGTGACAAGATCTTGGACACCACGCTGAGTGCATTGCTCATCATCAGCGATCTCCCATGCCACTTGATGCTCAGTTAGCCTTTCAATTGCAGCATCAAAGGCATCTTTCGATGCGAGCTCCCAACCGGAGGCGATATAACGATTTTCACTCCCCTCAATGATCAGCATGCGAAATGGACGTTCATCCATTTTGATATACATTCCGCCACTCGGGGCCGGGTGAGTGGACATACCTAGCACTTGCTCTGCATAGTGCTGCCACTTATTCAAGTCATCAGTTTGGGCAACAAAATACCCAAGCGCCTTGATATCCATTTTCTCGTCCTCTGATTATTACACCTTGGCAATTATCAAAAGATTAAGGAAATCACTCATCGTCCATTAAGACTAAAGTTCTTCTTGTTCGTACATCTTTCTCCATCATGCACTCCATTTTTATTACGGCATTTAGATAACCATATGATTTATATGCTTAGAACAACAAAACACAACGAAACCAACTCAGCCCCCTAATTCCCACGCCTTGCCCGAACCACCGAAGAAAGTCGACTATCAAACCGTTTTTTATGAATAACCGTCATCATTGAGCTACACTGGTGTAATGTGACCAAAAAACAACCATTAAAAACCTCTTGGTGAACGTTATGGATAACAAAGAAATTCAAGAGCCCGCGAAAAATAAAGATATCGTGACGGTAATCAGTGAAACCGATGAAAGCACAGAACCCAGCTCGCGCTTCTCAAGAAGACGCTTTATACGATCCGCGGCCATAAGTTCGCCAATACTACTCTCGATAAAAAGCCCATCAGCTTGGGCTGGCGGTTACAACAGCTCATGCAGCATTACGAGTTGCATGTCAGGTAACGCATCACATCCTCAAGGTTGTCAGGCCCCGCCCAAAAAACCCGATTATTGGGACAAATGTTTGCGCGGGAAAAAAGAGTATGAGTCGGTAAGAAATGAACTGAACAAGCACGGGTGTTATCACTCTACCGCTTTCCATTCAATCTTCTCTCACAATATGGACAGATGGAAACGCAATCAACAAGTCTGTAAAGATTGGAAATATAAAGTGAATGTGCGGATGTCGGATGACCCATCACTTCTTCAAGCAATAGGAGGGGATACTTGCAATTTGTATGTTCAATTTAAGCACGTTGATCGTAAGAAAAGTAAAATTACCGTGAACCTGCTTGGCCATAACGCACCCGGCTTTCATAAGAACCTCTTATGTGGTTACTTCAATGGCGTATTCCACCCCACTCCTGTGAACTATATTTGCGATTCGAACACGGTTAGAAATGCATTCATCCTTGCCCTAAATTCGTCGATCGAACATATCCTTAGAGATTTAGATAGAGGATGGTTTAGAAGTAGTAACACGAAAAAATATGCTCAGCACATGTCTAAATTAGGTAAAGATCTCAATACATGGGATGACTATTGGAATTATTAGCGAGGCGGTTTCCTTATCAAGAACATGAAAGTACAGGTGAATAAAGCGTTTTGTATTGATGATTGCGTGTTTGCAGACGATAAAAAAGCCGTCATCTTCAGCCCGTTTACATCTGAAACTCTACTTTGTGATCGTATCGTATTCGATTTTTTATCATCACTCATTAAGGCACAAGGACAACACACGGCCCTTAATGATCTTATGGACAAGAGGCATGAAAGCCTAAATGAAATAACAGAAAAATTGGTTTCAATGAGGATAATTTTACTCAAGGAGTGAGTGGTTAATGTTCCTTAAAACAGAAAAACACCTGCTGCAAGTGGGTGATTTTACATTTGAAATTGAATCAAATGTTTCCTCAATACACGATTACCTATTTAAACACTATCAACACAACTTATGCCACCACGACGACCCGTTTATCGATTTTTCTATTTCGATAAAACACGGGACTTGGTTACGTCGATTCCTAAAACCACAGGTTGAGTTTTTCTTTAACCACCTCAAACCATTTAAACCCCTACCTTTGGATCAAGCTCATGCACTATTGGAATGGGGGATGAATTGGGTCATATCCACCCAAGCCCATCAATATCTCATTATTCATGCCGCCTCATTAGAAAAAAACGGCAAAGGAATCATCATTTCGGCCCCATCAGGCTCAGGGAAAAGCACGCTATGTGCTTACTTAGCATCACAAGGCTGGCGATTACTGTCTGATGAGCTGGCATTAATCGACATTCAGACACTAGAAATGCACGGTATGGCAAGGCCGATGAATTTAAAAAATCAATCCATTGAAGTCATGCGGCCATATTATGATCAAACCAGTTTCAGCAAAGTTGCGGTCGATACTCACAAAGGTACCGTGTGTCTATTAAGGCCACCTTTTGAGAGCACTAAAAACGCCCAGCAATCCGCCTTACCTCGTCTATTGGTTTTCGTAAACTATACCCCCAAAGAAAAGATGTTTATTGAGCCAATAGATAAACCCACCGCGTTAACCGAGGTAATACAAAACAGTTTTAATTTTGGGATGTTAAACACGATAGGATTCCAGTGTGCAAAGAAGCTCGTAAAGACATGTGACGCTGTTTATATTGAATACAGCGATTTTGAAGCATGTGAACTCGCATTAGCTGAATATATGGAAGAAAACAATCACTGTGAACAAGCTAGTTGATGTACTCAATAACCCAAAAATACTGATAAGCCTTTCGCAAAGGGAGCTATCTACTGTGATTGCAGAGGCTCGGTATTTCAACATGCTTGCGCAGCTTCAACAAGAATGCCAACGACACGGTATTTGGGAATCATTACCGAAAAAATGTCAGCAGCATCTCGAGTCTGCAAGCTTGTTTTATCTAAACCAACAAAAAAAATTAAAAGAGGAAGTTGAAGAAATTTCACGCGTGCTCTCCCCACTAAAAGTAACGTGGATCTACCTAAAAGGAGGCGCCTACCACCTCAATAAGATGAACCATTTTGCTGGCAGAATGATGAATGACCTAGACATTTTGGTTGAGGAAGATGCTTTACCAAGCGTCGAAGCGGCGCTGCATGCTAACGGCTGGATTTCATCGGATATCAACAGCTACGATGAAAAGTTCTACCGCCATTTATCACAAGAAATACCGCCTTTGCGCCATATTTATCGCCAAGTTGAACTCGATGTTCATTTTAATATTTTACCCAAAACACTAAAAGATCCTGTAGATGGGCGATTCTTGTTCGAACAATCCACCCCGCTTGAACAGCATCAATACCAAAAAGTTCTTAAACCTCATGCGATGTTGATTCATAGTGCCATTCACTTGTTTTATGAAAGTGAATATCACAAGGGCCTAAGAGATCTCTACGACATCAATATTCTCGTGAAACATTATTCAAAAAGCCCCTCGTTTTGGGATGACATTATCAAGCTCCATCATAAGATCGGGAATGAGCAGTCTGTTTACCTAGCGCTTCGATACTGCCATCAAATCTTCAACACAGAGATACCAAAACATGTTCAGCATTATTTCAATGAATTCAAACCTAATGCAGCGTATCTTCGACTATTAGATTTCTGTTTTTTAAGTATCTTCACTTCCATGTACCCCCCTTTAAGGAATAAGCGCCACTGGTTTTGTGAAACCGTGCTGTATTTAAGAGGCCACCTAAAAAGAATGCCACTGCGTTTACTCATTCCACACTTAACGAAAAAGTCACTCGATAAATTGAAAACAAAGGAAGAAGTCCATGACCTAATATGACCGGTGGTAAATTCTGGCTGACTAGCTAATCATATCAAGGCATGAATCAAACCAGATAAACCATTTGTGAAATACCGCTAATGAATAGCAATCCCCAAAACTCATTCGATAATGATGCCCAACCGATCGTCGCCAAATACCAAATCAAATAAGGGGTAAGAATGGCACAGGCAGAGAAGCTGGCCGACATAGTAAACGCGAGCCCAGAGCCCGAGTTGCTTTTGCCAAGAATGTTTCAGCCTGCATGCAGAACAGCAGAAAATACGACGAGACCAATCGCCAACAAATCCATTTCAATGTTCCTGTCTGAATAAAATAAAGGCTCCAAGATGGAGCCTTAGATGATGAGAAAATCTAATTAGCGATTGAGTTCAGCAAGGGATTCAATGCTGATGGCATCATGCCGCCAGTACTCAATATCGCAGTCAATCAGCTCCCCATATTGGTTGTAGTTGATACGCTCTACCACCATTGCTGGCGTACCCGATGTCGCACGCAGTGCCTGAGCCATTTCACCCAGCAAGGTACTGGTTGAGATGCGATAACGAATCTTTTGATAGGTCACACCATAGTGATCGCGATAGATATCCGTCAGTGAGTTCGACAAATCGTGGGCTAACAGATTTGGAAACAACTCTGGGCGAATATAATTTGTTACGTACACCACAGGTCGATCTTCAAGGTAACGAACACGGTCGACGCGATACACATCTGAGAAAGGCTGTAAGTCCAGCAAGCGGGCTGCCAGTTTGTTTGCTAACGTTCCTTTCGCTGCCACCAACTCCGTTTTTGGCACACGGTTTTGCGCTTTTGCCATATTAGGGAAGTTTAGCGTTTGTGTTGGGTCGTAACGTAATGGCTCCGGAGAGATAAACCAACCTCGGCGATCTTCGCGATAGATTCGACCTTCGGCTTCCAGCAGCGACAGCGCTTCGCGCAAAGTAACACGCGTGGTATCGAACGACTCCGCCAGTTTGCGTTCTGCAGGAAGTTTTTGACGCGGCGATAGCATGCCCGCTTCAATCTGTTCAACAATCGAATCTTTAATTTTTACGTATTGCACGAAGTGTCCTTATCTTTTACGCCAAGCTTGTGTGCGATTCTCTAACAATTTACCCAATGTCATCTGAACAATCTTCGCAATCGCAGCGGCCATCATGATCATCACCGCCATTGCCGCTGCGGCGCCAGTTTGACCAGCATCGTCCATATTCAGAATCGAGACCGAAGCCGGAATCGTGTCGGTTGAGTAAAGGAATACTACCGCAGAAGTAGTAGTCAATGCATTAACAAACAAGTAAGTCGCAATATCCAAAATTGCAGGGAAACACACAGGTAATGTCACTTTAAAGAACAACTTATACTGAGGAAGCTTCACCGATGCGGCCGTGGCTTCGATCTCCGATGGCAACTGTTTTAGCGCTGTCAGTGCTGTCATGTGGCCCACGGTGTAGTAATGCACTACGGTGTTAATCACCAAAAATGCCATGGTGCCATAAAGCACGTTCAGAGGATTATTCGTATCATTAAAGTAAAAGATGTAACCTAAGCCAAGCACCATTCCTGGAACCGCCATCGGTACTACGCTGAGCATTTGCATCACTTGACGAATTGGACCAAACGCACGCCCTTTCTCAATACAGTAAGCACCAACAAAGATGATGGCTGTACCAATAACCGCGGTCCAACCTGCCAGTGTTAGCGAGTTGAAAAATGGACTCCAACCGTACGTACTCATTTCAGCGAAGTTGTAGTTGTTGAGCGTCAGTGCTTTGTTCCAAGGCCAGAACGTCACGAGCGAGCCATATACCGCCATACCAAGCACCGCCAGCACTGCGATAGAAATGATGCTGCAGTAAACCAAGCAAATACTGTCGCGCGCTTTGTTGGGTTCAGGTTGATAAGGCACCGAACGCGTATCAAATAGGCTCTTTTGCTTTTTCTGAACCCAACGGTCTGCGCCAAACGCCATTACCGCAGGGAATAGCAACATAATGCTGGTCACCGCACCCATGGCAAAGTTCTGCTGCCCTACCACTTGCTTGAAGATGTCAGTCGCCAGAACGTTATAACCGCCACCAATTACTTTAGGCACACCAAAATCCGTGATAACTAGCGTAAAGACCACGATAAGCGTACTGATCAAACCGTATTTTGCCGCAGGTAACGTCACCATAAAAAAGGTTTTCATTGGTGAGGTTTTAAGTGCTCGGGCGGCCTCATACAAACGAGCATCCGACGTGCGCAGAGAAGTGGTCAGAATCATCAGTGCATGTGGAAATGTCCAGAAGATCAACCCCATCGAAATACCAATAACACCGTAAATCGAGTTACCAAATAGCATCTCTTTGGCAATACCTTGATTACCAAATAAGAAGATAAGGCTGATCGCCGGCAGTAGAGAAGGCGCAAGGATCGGCGCGGTACCTAGAATTTGAAACAAGCCTTTAAACGGCATACAGGAACGAGTCAGCGCGTAGGCATAACCAAAAGCAAGCACACCCACTACCGAGGTCACAATCACGCCCAAAGTAAAGGTGTTGCCCAACGACACCCACAAACTTGAAGAGGAAAAGTAAGTCGCAAAGTTAGCCAAACCGACAAATTCACCATTGGCATTTTGCACACTCTTAGTCAACATTGCCCAAAGCGGCATTAAGATGAACAGCACCATCATGCTCGACAAGCCAGAAAGCAAACCAAACAACACAAGGTTGTCGCGGCTGACACGTCCGAGTAAGGATTTTGCTTTATCTTGAGTGGTGAGGCTATTCATCGTCATTGTCTTCGCATCCATGTTTACACCTATACCACTAGTGCTTTATCAACAGAGGGGATGGCGTAACCATATAACCCTCTTTCCGCAAACTGGATGTAACGTACATCACCAGCTTGAATATTGAGTTTCTGTACTGTTTCAACAGAGACATCAATCACAATCGTTTTTGCTGACAGGTCGTTTTGCAATACACAGTCAATACGGAAAAACGCACCAAGAAACTCCGTTCCCGTAACACGCACGGGTAAAGAGTTTGAGTAATTTTCAACGAACTTGATGCTTTCAGGACGCACAGCAAGATCAAAGCGGTCACCACGTTGAATCTTACGATTGGTCAAACCTGGCGCTGGCATCAAGGTTTCTGCAATGCGCACTTGGGAGTCCGTTGCGACTGAGGTTTCAATAAAGTTCATGCTGCCGACAAACTCAGCGACAAAGCGCGTGGCTGGTTGTTGGTAGATCTCTTGTGGCGTACCGACTTGCTCAATCACACCATGATTCATCACGACAATACGGTCTGCCATCGACAGCGCTTCGTCCTGATCGTGAGTGACCATGATAGTGGTGATGCCGAGCTTTCGTTGCAGCTTACAAATCTCATCACGCAAATGAACACGTACTTTTGCATCCAGCGCAGACAACGGCTCATCAAGTAACAACAACCCCGGTGACAATGCCAATGCACGAGCCAAAGCCACACGCTGCTGTTGACCACCAGAAAGTTGGTTAGGGAATTTTTCACCAGAGGATGGAAGACCAATGGTTTCTAACCAATAATCCACCTTCTCTAGCGCTTCTTTGGTCGACATGCCTTGGTTTTTCAAACCCACTGCAATGTTCTCTTGCACAGTGTAGTGGTCAACAATTTCCGGACAGTAAATTAGTTCTAATTTCTACTTCAGCTGGGGCGATACCACCATTGTATGAATGAGGTCGTTGCCAGTTGTAGTAATTCATCAGATAGAAGCTGATATCTTTCATCGCTTCATTTATGGATCTGTAGCCTGTCAGAAGGATCCATTCAGACTTTAGACTTCTGAATACACGCTCCATAGGAGCGTTATCCCAGCAGTTCCCACGTCGACTGATGCTCTGACTCATCTGGTAACGCCAGATATATTGTCTGAACGTTCAAATTACGGAAACTTCAGGTACGGAGTTGCTAAGTTTTACAGAGTGAACGCAAGCTGTAAACTTTCGTCCAACGGCTCGTTTACACCAAAGAATCTCAATCCTTACCCTCAAGATAGCGGTATTTGACCATCCCTAAATTTCTTAATTAAATGTGATGAATGGATTTGTTTATAGTTGAGTTGGTTATCAATCTGAGATTTTAGTGTTGTTTTTAAAATTTCTTTTATTTCATATATTTCTTGCTGCAATAGTTCAACTTGCTTGTGAGTAGCAAATGTGTCCCTTGGTTTATGTTCTTTTATCAAAATAGGCATTGCTTCTTGTTTATCTTTATCAGTTAATGCGTGTTCTTCTGTCATAGTTTCAATCACTACGCCAATCATCATGTTTAAGAAAACAAACGCTGTAAGAAATATGAAAGTTAGATAATACAGCCAACTCGTTGAGTGAACCTCCATTGTTTCATACATGACGTCGGTCCAATCTTCAAATGTAGCGACCCGAAATAACGTCAACATTGAAATCGAAACATCACCCCACAGCACGTCATTAATCTCTGAAAACATTAAGCTGCCGATAACGGCATAAATATAAAGATGATAAACATCAATACAGCGATGTATCCCATTTTAGGAATCGCTTTTATTAATGCGTTAATCAGTAATTTGAGTTGAGGAAAAGCCGATACTAATCGCAATACTCGAAAGACTCGAAGCAGCCTTGCGACCAAAATCCCCTGTCCGGCAGCAGGAATCAAGCTACCAATGACGATAGCGGCATCAAAAACATTCCAACCACTTTTGAAAAATTAGTTTTGTGGGTAAGAGAGAAACTTAATGACAATTTCAACGAGGAAAAATACTAAAATAAACTGGTCGAGCCAGTAGATTAGTTCGCTAACTTCCTCAGACAGTTCGAATGTATTAGCACCAATTGATAGAGCAGCTGCAATGATTACAGCAACAGTAAAAGCCTGATAGTACTTGTTGTTATTGATGGCTTGTAAACGAGTATGCAACGAAAAAATCATCGATGAAATCTCCTTTTATTTAGTCCAACACTCCATGGGGTTGTTGATTTCAGCTGCGTTGTTAGACGTTGCCGTATTTCAATTTTAGTCATGCTTTATCTGGTAAGTGGTCCAGAATTGATTTAGTTAGAAACTTAAATTCAGAGTGTAGAATAGGCACCTTACTACTGACAAATTAGTCACTAGTGGTTACAAAATAGCCTTTGCTATTGTAGTAAAATTATGGAGTATGGAGGTGAGCTCATTACTGGAGGCAGTGTTATGACTTTACTTCTAACCGCTCTCATTTTCTTATTTTGTATGGCTATGCTCGCTATTGGCGTCGTTTTTTCAAGAAAACCTATCAAAACTGGTTGTTGCAAAATTTCAGACGTAGAAAGTGTAACAAGAAGAAATAGTAGAGAAAGACCTAAAAGGTAATCTACATCATTACAGGCTCGTTTGTTGTTTTGACAAACAGATAAAAAGGGACAGTAATGTTTTAGAGTAGTAGTACTAAGGCATTCTTGTCCCAACGAGTGCTATCGCCTTGGAACATGTTTCATGCACAGAGTTACGAAGTACCTACAATGGTGGTTCTAGACAGAAAATAGTCAGCAACTTTACTAATTTAGAATATAGTGAATGGCTTTTGTATGGAAAAATAAACATCAAGCTCTCTCACGGCTAAGGTACACTCCAGCACACCAGTAAGCAATTCATCGCAGTGCGCTTATTAGCGTTCATACCATGATTGTGCCAATTATCTTGTCTTTTCCGTTGCTATCTTTCTTTACTCCTATTGCATTTTAAGAGGAAGCTCGTCACTTCTTTACATATTCAGTACATTAGTACTTGGCAGATTTCGGGCAAGTGAAATATTGCGAATAGCACAGTTCCGCGATTTTGATAACAGAAGACAATTTTCCAAGCAATAGAAGCTAATGTTTGAATGGATAAACATTAGAAAGTGACTTTGTTAGGTTCATCAAAAATAGAAATGCTATTATGCCAAACAGAATTTATAGGGATAAGTTAAATGTCGAAGTTACTAACAAAGTTACGAAAAGCAATCATTGATGGTTTAGACTTTCGCGCTCGCATGTGGGTGGTGCATGTCTATAGAGGTCAGTCGAGAGGCGAATCTTTTGTCGTTAATGAGGATTCATTTTCAGCTCCTTTGCAATGGATGAAACGCAAAGGCTACAATGACTCGATGCTTAAACAAGTTGAAACGATGAAGTGCTCTCAAATCTTGGAGTTTGACCTAGGCAACATTCAGCATCAGCTGATGCGTGTGAAATAACCACTAGCATCAAAGCCATCGCTTCCAATACCTTAAAGCTGCGCACGCTAAGGTAGATATCTCAGGGCATGCCCGGGTACTTACTGGCTACAACGCTAAAGCGTTCACCAAAATTACAAATCGCTATCGGGAAACAATTCGCGATAAACCCTAGAGTCGAATCATCAAGATAGAAGACCACACTATTTCTTATTTCGCCAGATTTGATAGCCACTTTGTTGCGTCGCCTTACCCAGTAAGTGTGCCGCTACCGGGGCGGTAATAAAGATAAACAACATAGTGCCTATCACTCGTGAAATTACCGTGATATCCGGTATCGCAATCGCCACCGCCAATAACAGCGAAGCTAAGCCCACCGTGCCAGCTTTGGTTGCAGCGTGCATTCGCGTGTAAAGGTCAGGCATTCGCAAGATCCCAAGACTCGCGATGAGCGTAAACAAGGTTCGAGACAGAGTAAAATCCCTACAATAATGTCCATTACACCTCTCCTTTTCTTTTGAAGATCAGCCTTGCAAACGCAATCGTCCCGAGGAACGCCACTAGACCGAGCGTGATAGCAATATCAATAAGGATTGTTGCCCACTATCTAAGGTATAAACGGCAATAAAGCCCACTGTCACAAATGAAATCAAATCAAGCGCTATCACTCGATCGGCCAAGGTTGGACCAAGAACCAAACGAATGAATGCCATCACGACACTGAGCAACAAACCAATATAAGCGAACGTGATGCTCATCTGTAACCAACTACCTACTTGTAATCCATCAGCCACGCGTCACCTCCAAAATCCGTTTCTCTAAACCGTCTTTGATTTCTCGAATAACCTTTTCGTGCTCAGGTGCAAACATCGCGTGTACAACCATGTGCTTCTTATCTGGCGTGACATCTAAGCTCAAGCTTCCCGGAGTGAGTGAAACCATGTTAGCGAGCAATGAGATCTCTAAATCTGACTCAACATCTAACGGTACATAAACAATATCTGGGTCACTCAAATGGGTTGGCGTGACCACATCCCACACAACTCTAGCCACCGAGATCACCATCTCATAACAGAAGAAAGAAACAGGTCGACCAAAGCACGGAAGCGTCGGAAGTAACTGGTTTTCAACCCAAACGGTTGGCTAAGTCGCAATGCCAAAGCCAACCACGAAGCCAAGAATGAAGTTCGTGCCTGTATAGTTGCCGTTTAGCAGCATCCACGCCAAGGCGAAAACAAGTTCAAAATAGATAAATCATTGGCTCCCTCCCGATGTATTCAATGCCACGCGTTCAGCTATCTTGCTATCAGTTATTGCAATGTCAGCCAACTCACTCTCCAAGAACCGCTTTTACGTAAGCTTGGGGCTCTATCAACTGCTCTGCTGCGAGTTCTGCAAATAGGTAAAACGGCTCAGCGGTCAAACCAATAACAAGACTTAACATGGTCAACGTGGCTATTGGCACGCAATATAATCCTTTGTGTACTTGTTCATTGGCTGAGCTTTTAGCGTTTGCTGAGGCTTTTCCAGAAAACCTCGTTCCAGATCTTGGTCATCGAGAACACCGTTAACAGACCTACTAAGAGCGCCGCCCCTGCAAGCCAATACAACTCGGTTTGCAAGCTAGATTTGATGACAAGGAACTTGCCCCAGAAGCCCGACAAAGGTGGAAACCCGCTAAAGAGAATGCAGGAATGAGAAACAAGAAAGCGAGCCAAGGCATGGCTTTGTATACACCGCCTAATTGCCCCAGATTGCCCGAGCCATATTTACGCTCGATAAAACCACCAATCAGGAATAGATTTGCTTTCACTATGATGTGGTGCACGATATAGAAAATCGCACCCGCAATGGCAAGCGGCGTGTAGATCGCCAATCCCATGATCATGTAACCAATCTGGCTGATGATATGGAAAGAGAGAATCTTTTGATGTCGTACTGGCTCGCTGCCCCAATACGCCAGTTAACATCGTAAGCCCTGCCACCCACATCAAAGTTGGCTGCCAACCGCTTTCTGATAGCGGGAAAATCAAGGTGAACACACGGATTAGTGCATACACTCCAACCTTGGTAAGCAACGCAGCGAATAGTGCGACAACCGCGCTCGGCAACGTATGGTAAGAAGCAGGCAGCCAAGCAAAAACGGGGAACAACGCCGCTTTAATTGCAAACGCGAACAGGAACAGTACCGCGAGCAAGGTTTTGGGGTCAGACGGAATCAGTGCGGCTTTGGCGTGTAAATCCGCGAGGTTCAAAGTCCCTGTAGCACCGTAGAGTAAGCCAATTGCGAGCAAGAAGACCAAGGTCGAAATCAGATTGAGCATCACGTACTTGACTGCTCCATCCACTTGTTGCTTTGTTCCATCTAAGATCATCAAGCCAAACGATGCTATCAACATCACCTCGAACCACACGTAGAGGTTGAAAATGTCGCCAGTAAGAAACGCCCCATACACGCCGGCCAACAAGACATGCATCAGCGCATGAAATGTGCCGTAAGACGCCTTTTCTTGCAGATCGCCCATGGCGTAGAACACGCTCACTACACCAATAATGGCCGTCACCATGACCATGGCGACGGCAAGATAATCCGCCACAAAACAATGCCAAATGGCGCCGCCCATTGACCAAAGGCTACTGCTTGTGGACCGCCGTTGATGACATCGTGCGTCAACAATGCTGCAATCACCAAGGTTGCCAATGCACTTGTGCCACTTATCGCATCCACTAGCGCTTTGTTGCGCTTCGCGCAGAAGATGGCAACAGCGGTAAGAAGTGAAACAACTACGGGTAACGTCAACCAAATCGTCGTCATTCATCCTCCTCAGAACGTCGCATTGCATCAACGTCTGCCGAGCCCGCTTCTGAATATGCGCGGTAAAACAGCATTAATGCGAACACCAACAAGCCAAAGCCAATCACAATGGCAGTCAGAATTAAGGCTTGAGGAAGCGGGTTTGCCGCACCTTCGGTGGTAACGCTGAATTCACCTCAATCAATGGCGGTAGTCCGGGGTTAAACGTCCGGCAGTGAAAATCGCGATGTTCACCGCACTGCTCAACAAGATCAAACCGAATAGTAAGCGTAAGATGTGTCGTTCAAGCATGAGATAGACACCAGCCGCGACAAACACACCGACTACGAGACTCCATAGTATTTCCATCAGTCCAACTCCTCATTCACGCGCAGCAACATCCCCATGACACCGCCAATAATGGCGAGGTAAATGCCAACATCGAATATCAGCGGTGTGCCAAGTGGCAGAATATCTTTCCACCACAAACCCGTTAAGAAAGGCAAATTAAAGGCAAAGCTCATTAGGCCAGCCACAAAGCTTAAGAAAATGCCAAACAGAGCAATGCTAAATGGCGCGTAATACAAGCGGTCACGAACATACTTTGGTGATTCCGCAAACATCAGTAGCGCAAAACCAATCACAGCGATCAGCGCACCAATAAAGCCACCACCCGGCTCGTTGTGACCTCGTAATAAAGGTAAAGTGAGAACACCAGCATCAGCGCTGCAACAATGTGTGCGGTAGTCGCAAAGATAAGGGAACGGATGCGGTTGCGTTTGTGATAGTGCGTTTTCAACAAGCTAATCGCAGCGATACCCGCCATAACGACCACAATCACCTCGCCTAACGTATCGAATGCTCGGAAATCGACCAAAATCACGTTAACGATGTTGCGTCCATGCCCGCCGGGAACGCTATTCTCTGCGAAGAAATCAGCCAGAGAGAATCTAGAGGTTGTGCGGTGATGTTTATCAACAACGCCGTTACCGACATACCAATCACACCCGCTATCACCCCGTGTAATAATCTTCGACGTACAGAATGTTGCGGCACTGTCAATAAACCCGGGATATGGCGTATCAAGAGCACCACAAATACAACCATTAAGGTTTCAACCAACAATAAGGTTTTCGCGACATCTGGTGCGCTGTAAAGCATAAAGACTAAGGTGGTCATAAAGCCAACACCGAGGGCAGAGACCGCCAGCAAACGAGACAGGTAAAGGTACAGACTACGGCAGCACCAATGAGAAGCAGTGCAACGCTGATTTCGTAGAAACTAATGTCTGCTAATGCAGCAAAGCGAGCTTGTGGGATCACTAACGGGCTACTCAACAGCAATCCAGCCAGCACAATAAAGAACAACAACACATAATGGCTTAAGCGCTTTGCTGCAATAACTGCGTTTGCCATTTCGCCAAACGCATCATGCCAGACATGATTTGGTCGAAAGCGGATTCAGCTGTTGGCAACACGGGTACATTACGCTGCCAGCCAACTAGCAGCCTTGGGTAGACTCGATACAAAACAAAGCCGAGTAACAAGGTTAATGCGCTCAGCGCCAACGGCAAATTACGCCCTGCCACAGCTTGGCTGCCTCTGGTGTGGAGTCAGGCAAGCTCGACAAAACCCGGAACAACCACATTGTTGTTGATCCAACCTAAACCAAATAACGGCGCAAGCACACTGGCTATAGCAAGCAGCATTGCTGGCATCCATAACCCTTTACTGGCTTCCACTTTCTTGGCTGGCGTTGGGTTACGCTTCATACGTCGCGAAGAAAGGTTTAACGATTAGCGCCAACGCTAATGCCACCATGGTGACGTTAACCATAAGGAATATCGAGGTTAGGATGACACTCACTTCCAGACCGGATTTGTACATGTATTCTTTGCTTAAGAACCCAAGTAGCGGCGGCACACCTGATTTAGACAAAGCAGCAAGGATTGCGGCTGTGACACTGAGTACTAGTACTGCTTTCAAACCATGCAGCATTCGAATGTCACGCGTTCCTGTCGCTTTATCGATATTACCCACCACCATAAACAGCGCTGCTTTGTAGAACGAGTGCGCCAATATAAACAGTAGCGCGGCCATCATTGCTAACTCAGTCCCCATGCCAATCAATAGCACCAATTTACCCAAGGCGACGTTCGTGCTGTATGCCAGCATCAGCTTCAGATCGGTTTGCTTAAGCGCCAGCAACGCACACCATATCGCGGTAAAGCCACCAAAATGCCGAGCGTGTAAAACCAAAGCTCGCTGTGAATAAATAGGTGAAACACGGGCAAGCAAGTAAACGCCAGCTTTCACCATAGTGGCAGAATGAAGATAAGCGCTCACCGGCGTTGGCGCAGCCATGGCATTAGGTAACCAGAAGTGGAATGGAAACTGCGCCGATTTGGTAAACGCACCGAGTAAGATCAGAATCAACGAAGGTAAAAACCATTCATGTTGTGCAATCAACGTACTTTGCGCGACGATGGTACTTATCTCATAACTGCCTGCCATTTCACCCAGCAGTATCAAACCCGCCAATAAAGCTAAGCCACCGGCGCCAGTGACAATGAGGGATTGCAATGCGTTCTTACGGGATTTGTCTTTCTCGTGGTTGAAGCCAATCAAAAGATACGACGTGATGGTGGTGAGTTCCCAAAACACAAAAAGAAGCAGGATATTGTCGCTCGTGACAACACCTAGCATAGCTAACATGAACAGCGTTAAGTACAAGTGGAAAGAGAACCGAGACGAATGCCCTTCCAGGTAAGCCAGTGCGTAAATCTGGATAAGCGCACCGATACCGCTGATCAAACACGCGAATAGCAAAGACAAGCCATCCAACTTGAAGCTCAGGTTAACATCTAAACTCGGAATCCAAACAGCTTTCCAACTCATGCCTCCGGCTCATACCAACTAATGAGCGAGAAGAAAATGACCATTGGCAGCAAAGAAAAGATCATAAAAATTAACGAACTATCTTTTGGGCCTTGTATGTTTTATTCCCTATTACACTATTCAATATCGCCATCCATTTAGTTACGTTCACACTTGGATGGTGACTCATAGAATCAACGGAAAGACCGCCCTCTCCTGACACTTCAGGCTTCAACCACAGTTGTCAATTTGGATGTTAGAAAGGCAATCCGAGCAAGACAGATGAACGGATTATCTAGGATGCGAAAGCTTTGAAGCAGACCGCTGAAAACTCAAGTCACGATCATCCATTTCAATATAGACTTATATTCTCAATGGTTCGAGCTACTTGCTGTCGGGGACGACGTAGGAACGCAAGTCGCTAAAGGTGTTGGCTTGATTTAGTACGTAAGCCGACTCTTCATTCACAAAATTCAGTGCGTCGTAAGAGCAGTCACCAATTTCGTTTCTCGGGCATACATGAATGTTCGAGCGTTCAAGCATTTCAGTTTGGCAAATAGGACATAGTTTTTCATACCATCCTCCATTGAGAAGTCATCTGTCTGTCATGATCGTGCTTACCTCAGTATTTCTCCTTTCAATGTTCGCGAATGACTGGTTATTTAATTGGGGATACAAAACCCTCTGGCTTCATCGCCACCAAAGAGCAATTGATCGATTGCAGAATGTTCTCGGCAGTATTACCAATCACAAACCCTGAAATACCGGTTCGAGCTAACGTGCCCATGACCAAAACATCGATTTCTGTTTCATCGACACACTCTGGAATTTTGTCATCTGGTTTGCCATGCAAATGATGAATCACCATCTCACCAGAGATACCTGAGTCCTCGATTAAACGTTGTAGTGCTTGTTCATGATTTGCTTTCGCCCGAGACACTTCATTGGCCAGCTGCGCCTCTTCTACTTGGATCCAGACATGATTATCTAGATAGTTCTCCAAGTAATGTTCCCAGCAAGAGATAATGTGTAATCGGCTGTCACAGGTGTCAGCAATCGAACGAGAAAGTTCTAACAGTCGACGAGAAAGCGCTTGTTGCTCGTCGCTGACCGTCATGGGATCCACGGCAACCGCAATACGTCGTTTTTCTTTTGGTTTAGAAATCGGGCGATGAAGCCAAACCGGACAAGGACACTTACGCAATAGCGTCATGTCTATCGCTTTAAACCCTTCTGCCCCTTCACTAAGCGGCTCAGCCTCTTTAATGATCAGGTCATTATGATTGATGATGGCTTGTTGGATGATGCAAACCGCTGGTTGTTCACTGCTTTGTACTCGCAGCGGAAACGGGACTTGCTCTTCAGCAATGTCGTGTTGTTCACGTAACTTTTTCACGCTCTGTTGAAGCGAATCATGCAAAGACTGTTCGTAGCTTTGTTGATACTGAGCGAGATCAGTCGGAAAGTCTGGACAAGCAATTAAACCTGAAACCGGAATGCGATTGTTGGCCGCAATTCTGATCGCTTGACCCAGTGCGTCACTGTGCCCTGGTAGACCTTGTGTTGCAAAAGTATGTTCTCGAATCGTCTCATACACACCCCTTGGTTGATTAAATATTAACCAAGTTAAGCGGCCTTTTCTAGCACGTAATTGTAACCACTCATTAGTTGAATGATATTTTTTCTCACTCAATTATTTACGTGACAAATCACAATAAATACGTGTAAAGATCTCCCCTCTCCGGCAGCGATATGTAACAAATTACGTCAATTCTGTCCCGTCAGTTTTCTTCGGTAGTTAACGTAATGACAAAGTTGCTTGGTAATTAAGGTACGACAGAATCGCTTGGTGAGCACAAGTTTGCCGTTATCGGCACTGGGACACCTTTGGACAAAGCTTCTTAGCTCAAATCACTTAGTGGCATCACTTCAGATAAGAAAAAGTATCTTGAAACCTTAAACGTTAGTTAGTTAGTTAGTTCTAAAGTTTGGGGTCAGAAACTTCTGTACCACCTAAAATGGTGTCCGGCTTTATTAGACCACTACAAAGTTCCAAATCAAATTCCTTCGTAGCGACCATCGACGATGCAAAAGTTATTAACTCTCAAGGTTCTTTTTTTGTAATTTGCGCTGTAATGTCCGGCGGTGGATGCCTAGTTCTCGTGCCGTTGCAGATACATTACCGTCGTTATTTGCAAGAATTTGGTTTATATGTTCCCAAACCAACTGATCTGGGCTCATGGTTTTTAACTTGTGGGCTTCAAGGTTAATCTCACCGTGAAGCGCTTTTGCTAGACTAATCGAGTCAATGGGCTTCGCTAAATAGTCGTCAGCCCCTCGGCGCATAGCTTCAACCGCGGAGGCAATGCTGGCAAAGCCAGTTAGAAGCACAATTTTTGCTGATGGCAGTGAGGCACGCAAAGGAGCGATCAGGTCAAGGCCACTTTCATGAGCAAGTTTAAGATCGAGTAAAATGTGTGTTGGTTGCCACAGTCTTGCCTTATTCAGGGCAAGATCCGCATGATTGATGGTTTCACAACAATAGCCATGTCGACTCATGCGACAGGCAATGATATCGGCATAAGCCGAGTCATCCTCAATGATCAGTAACTTCATGTGGTGTACTTCTGTATTGCAAAGTGATTTTGGTGGTACAGCCTAGATCGGCGTGATTCTCTAAATGCAGCGTTCCGCCTAGCCTTTCAAGGGTCATATTTGAGAGTAGAACTGCAATCCCTAAGCCTTTATTGCTGTTAATTAACTCGTAACCCAGCGCTTCGATGTTACCTTTAGTGACTCCGGTACCGTAATCCCGAAATTCAAGAAAGCATTGCTGCTGCTTGGCATAACAGCGGACTTCTAAGCGATCATTGCCATTTTCTTGGTTAGAGTTAACAGCATTGTGAATTAAGTTAACTAGAGCAGGGATCAACATATTATCAGCCCAGATATCACCACCTTTTAACTCAGCGTTAAATTCTAGCCGCTGGTGAGGAAGTAAAGCAAGATGGCGTCTTGCAGTTTTTCCATCAGTTCATTAATCGGAAGCCAACTCGTTTCTCTTTCTCTGATCTGTATAATTTGTTGACGGAAACTATCTAAATGCTGCGCACAAATCCTGAGAGAGGCTTGACCGGATTCGATGAGGATATTACCTGGATACTGCTCTTGAAGCTCTTCATACAGAAGTTGTACCGTGGCAATAGGCGTCGCAATATTGTGTCACTTGAGCAGAAGCAATACTTATCGCAAGGATTTGTTCTTGTCTTAGTTGCTGTTCTCGGTGCGCAGCGATACAACGCTCTCGCTTAGCAACCATGTTGGCCATTGAGCTGACCACAAGCGCGATGATCACACCTGAAAGAATGAAGTTGATCCACATACCATGATAATGGCTGGCCATATCCATATGATGCGTCATATCACTTGGCATGTTCCAAACAAGTAAACTGTACGCAGAGATTGATGCCAGTGTGAAACCAATACAATAGTAAGCCCCAAGGCTAATACAGGCAAAGACAACGGGGATAAGTAAAGCGGTAACAAATGCGTTGGTTGCGCCGCCGTTAAAGTAGAGGAGCGACGTCATATAAAGCAGATCGATAGCAATTTGTATGGCTAAAGTATGGTGGCTAGGGCGACGTTGACTCCAAAGCAGCACAATACTTATAAGATGAACGCCACTCGTTGCCAGTAACACGATAAGGCTTGGACTGGATGGTTCAAAATTCAAAAATAGCCAAATAATGACTAACCACAAACTTCTACAAATCAACAGTATTCGTAGCGGTGTTAATGTTTCTCCAAAACGTATTGAACTTGGCACTACAGCTCTCGGTATCCCTTGAAAAATTCAGTGCTAATTTAACAGTTAGCATAGCATTAGCATACAAAAACAAGTAGTTAATGGCTTGTCATCTTAAGTACGTGTTTGAGATCACGGCTTGCTGCGACCAATTGTCGCACTTTAAGGCGAGTGAGTTGGTAATTAGTAACAGCGCAATAACATTGTCGAGAAATTAAATGACACATGAGATGTAAGACGTGAACAAAAACAAAATTACCAGCGCCATTCTTTTACCTAGCATCATTTGGTTTCCACCATTGGTGGCGGCAGAATGTGACGGTGATACGTGTAATGAGCATATGGTTGTAATGGCTGAGCCTATCAGCGATGGAACCATGACAATTACCGATCCTAAATTACCTAGACAGCCACTGCGCTTCATTTGATGGATCTGGCTATTTAAAACGATCCTGGATTTAGTGTTACTAGGAAAGGTGGCGCAGGTGGTGATATTAACTTACGTGGACTGGCTGGCTCGCGCGTGAGCATCATTGATGATGGGCAGCAGATCGCGGGTACTTGCGGTGGACGAATGGATCCGCCAACGAATTACATCAGCCCAGAAACTTATGATCAAGTCACGGTGATCAAGGGCCCACAAACCGTTCGTTATGGTCCCGTTGGTTCTGCTGGTACGGTACTGTTTGAGCGTGAGCATGACGGTTACACTGTTTCCGGTTTTGAAGGCGAGCAAGCCTGACAGCAGGGAGTTTTGGGCGACAAGACTATCTCACAGAACTTACCACTGGAACGGAAAACTATTATTGGAGTTTAGATGTTAATGGCTCAAAAGTGATAACTTTGAGGATGGTGCTGGGAATGAAGTTCAGTCCCGTTACGATCGCCAAGCGATCAATACAGCGGTGGGTTTTACCCCAAGCATCGATAGCCTGATTGAGCTGAGTTACGGCAAATCCAGTGGTGATGCTGAATATGCCGATAGAGCCAATAAAGCGCGTACTATTGATAATGAAAATTGGTCGTTATTGGCAACACAAGCGTTTGACGATCAACTGTTGACGGAGTTGAAGTTTCAAGGGTATTGGAACGAAAATGACCATATTATGGATCAATTTGATCGACCAGTAGAGCCAGGTGAACCTCTACCGATTGGAGCAAACCCTCGTCGAACAACCTACGGCGGACTCATCTGGGCTGAATTTATCTTTTCGCAAGATACCACTGCACTGATTGGTATTGACCATATAAACCAAGTCCAAGATATGCGCAGTGGCGCCAGTTTGGATGAGTTGCTAGCCGCTAGGTATCAAGATATCTTTAGTCAAAGGAACTGGGGCGCATTTGTTGAGCTGGAACACGCCACGGGAGAAGGAACCCTTTACAGTGGTTTGCGTTATGACGATTGGAAAACTGAGTTAATGGGTAGTTGGGCAAGCGACAGTAAGCAAAATCAACGTGATGATGATTTCTTAAGTGGCTTTGTACGATATGAGCATGAGTTTGCTCAGCAAAATTGTATGCCGGTGTTGGTCACGCTGAGCGGGTTCCAGATTACTGGGAAACCATGAAAGCCGGTAAAATGCTGACCTTAGACAGAGAAAACCGATCAACTTGATATGGGTTGGAGTTATTTTGGCGACTCAACCGTATCTCTCTTTCTACGCTAAATTGAGCGACTACATTCTAATAGATACCCAAGCAACTCCGAAAGCACGCAATATAGATGCTACCTTATTTGGTGGCGAAGCGTCTGTGGAATATCCGTTAACACAAACGCTAGTGGCAACCGCAACGGTAGCCTACAGCCGAGGTGAAGATGACAGTGACCATGTTGCACTAGGGCAGGTACCGCCGCTAGAGGGACGTTTGGTCTTGGACTATCAATACGGAAACTGGTCATTTGGCAGTCTATGGCGTCTAGTCGCAAAGCAAGATCGTGTGACGATTGGACAAGGTAATATTGTGGGGCAAGATTTGGGTCAAACCGCTGGCTTTGGTGTATTGTCTCAATGGAGTCTATCAGTTTGATGAGCAATTTAAGCTTAGCCTTGGTATCGATAATGTGTTTGATAAAGAATACGCCGAACACATCAGTAAGAGCGGTCTAGGTAATGATGCTCTACCTATTGAAGAGCGAACCAAACAGGTAAATGAGCCTGGACGAACGCTATGGGCAAAGCTTGATTACGAGTTTTAATTTAGCGATAAAAGGCATTCTAAGGAGGAAAGTCTTAATACCTTGCTAAATATGGTGGAAATATTACGTGACAGATCATATTGAGTGACGAGGACTGTCGTTAGTAATAGACATAGCCGTCCCTATGAGAGCATAGGGCACGGTTGACGCAACTTAATTTATGTTCGTTTTCAACCTTTCTAACGAGTACCGATATGAAACTGTTTTTTCGCAACTTTCATCAGCTGTCATTGATTGTGATTTATCTTTCATAAGATTGGGCAGAACCAGCAGCTTGTTTACAAAACGTGCGTGATGAGCTCGCTCCTTAAACACATTGCAAGCATAAGTGAAACTCAGTCAAACTGGTCTAGGTTTACATGGGAGACTGACTCGGGCTGAGACATAATGGGGTAGAATCGAGCTACCTGTCTCAGGCCAAGCTCAACTAAGGGGTAAACAGCAAAGTATGCAGCCTCCCGCTCATTTCTGAAACTCTCCCCCCCTTCCTACATGCCTCACATTACTCCTCTATTTGTGGATGAGAGTATTGCTGGTACTTCGGAAGCAGCTCTCTTAAGCTGTCAAATGTCGATCGGGCACTCTGTTTGGATAGCTTGTTTATTAGCCAATTTGGCAGTATCCCCCCAGGATCAGCAAAAGCCTTATACTCTATTAGGGTGGTGCCATTGGTGCGTTTTCTTAGTGTCCAGGTTGCATCAACAGAATGGATGCGAATGTAGCCTTTTTGGTCAGCAAGAGTCGAGCTAGGAGCGTCTTTGATCTTTATCGTGAATGCCTGTTCATCAACCCAATACTTAGAGTAGGTGACCATATCTCGATCTCTTGCAGGCCATGGCGCCAAGAATTGCGTATAGACGATATTTTCAGTAGCGGAAATTTGATTTAAAACTTGGCTATGGCTGGCTTTATCAATCCAGTGAGGTACATTTTCACTATCTTCTAATAGCGTTAAAAATGCGCCGTAACTGGTTGGAGTAAACATTCTTGCGCGTATCTCAACCAGACCATCTTTATGCTCACGAGAATAAATGCTTATTCCATCACTGTCGCTATCAAGCTGCCAGTAGTTGTTAGTAGCTGCGTTTAATGAACCTGATATTAATACGGTAACCAAGAGCGTACTAACGCGTAAAGCAGCCATGACTCACCCAACCGATAATTTAACCTTAGCTTTAAGCATTGTAGCATAACGTCGAATCTAGACCTATTTCAGAAAGACTTAACAGCCTGCAAAAAAATATGAAATGGTGCGAACTGAAAGTTATTTTTGGCACGTTTCTGGAAGAAAATGCCGCATAGCCCCTTCAGTACCAGCATGAGGAAAAGTATTGCAATCCCAGTGGCGTGAACTGCCACTGAGTGATCGCACTAAGAAGAAAAAGAGCAATTTCGTGTTACATACCTTCCAACACACCTGATCATCAAGCTTACTCATTCGAAGATCTTCTTTATTTTCTAACCAAGTAACATTATGCTCAACACCATAAATTACTTCAGCTAAGAGTGCTTTATTTGGTGGGCTCAAATGAGCAATGACTCGGTCAATTTCATTGCTCAAGTCACAAAGTTCAATATCACCACCTGGATGGTCATAAAGGGTTAATTTAAGGTTTGAAAGAAAAATCAGCTAGACTGCAACTTGAATGAATTCATTGAAACAAACATTCTGACGGATAAATTTTCAAATCAACAGGTACAATTCCCCGTTACTGACTGATGACCTTATATACTTCAAAGCAAGTGACACGCCATATTTACTCATCTTTCCTATCTCCCAATTTTTATCGCACCAAGCCATAATTCGCTCAGAATATATAGTCAAGACACCAACACCCAACATTAGAATAATATAGACCCATCCAAGCAAGTACAGGAACTTAGGAGCATTGGGAGCAATTATTGCTGCGATGCTGCCGAACGACATTAGCGAAAAATAATTTCCAAAAATACTTTCTTCATAGAAAACCTTTAACTTAAGTGAATAGAACACCCAAGCTAGCATAGCTTTTTATTTCCAAAGTCAGCGCAATGAGCTAACAAGACTGTTTGTCGATCACCAAGGGATAGAACAAAATAACAACTGCGATGAAAATAGTATCGCCTTGTTTTTCGACTCGTTGACGCGATCTGTCAAAGACAAAGCCACACTTAAAATAATCCTTTATAAATTGAGCCACAAACCATCATAGGCAACTTTAATCTGTAGATAGCATCTATACACAAAAACTGGCCAAGAGGTGCTAGAGAGCGTTAGAGGTCGAATTTGAACGAGTAAACGTGGTGCCATCAAATGTATTCCGTAAACTACCACACTTTGTCAGCTTCATTTTGGTTCTACTTTGCTAGTTTCTTTTAGCTGACCACAAAAGTCGTCATTTCACCAGTGTGTTTACCGTCGTCAAGCAGAATACAGGTTGGCAATCTTTCTCTACAATAACAGGCGAGATAGGATGTTTCAGTTGAACACTAGGGCTTTCTTCAGCAGTCACTGTCGATATTATCTTCTTGAACCCTTTTTCTTCTTAACCACATATGACTCTTAGATTAAGTTATCCGTGTTATATTTTCCGTATTCATGTCACTGTAACGTGAGTGTCAGATCATTTAATAGATCTTCGTGTGATTTATGCTTACTTCATGTTCATAACGTGGCTTCCAAAGTCTGATTTGAATTATTAGAAGCAAAATAATAGAATTGTGCTCCGTACCTAAATGCCTTAACTGATTATGAACTCTAAAAAGAATCTTCCATTCTTTCGATAATAAGCAATTCCACTCTTGATATTTTGGAAATTTATTATTTTTCAACGTTCCAATTCAGAAACCGAAATGGAGTTGGCAGCACAAATTGTCAGTGAACCGTGTCTAACAAACTTCACCTCAAACCAACGAATGCGAAATTTGATACCACTCAATTCAAAGCGCAATTAGTAGCTTGTTCGTTCAACATTTTTAGAGTCAGAATAGTTTCAATTGAACTCCCGTTCCGCGATGCTACTAACCCAAGCGCCGTGTAAAGCCTTACTCAAACTATAGAGGACATCTATTTCCTGATATATCGCATTTGTAGTGACCTGCATCGACACCCTCCTTTACTGGTTTATGTTAGTAGTTGGTTTTACCAATTATTACCATAACAAATGTAGTAACCAAATACTTTGGTTTTGTTACTATAAGATTAAGTACCAAATACTTTGGTTTTGGTTACTATGAGATTAAGTACCAAATACTTTGGTTTTGGTTACTATGAGATTAAGTACCAAATACTTTGGTTTTGGTACTATAGGTTTAACTTTATTACACTTAGAAAATTCAACGTGAATTTTATTTAAAACTCTTAATATGATGTAGGCACTAAATACTTCATAGGCAATGACACTTCGCGCGATAAATAAAAATTAATATCGTAACAAACTTACAATCTAACTTCTTGGGAAGTCCATGAGTGTGGGTAATGAAAAGCATCCTTAGGGCTATTTGTGAAGTACTGAACATTCCAGAATAGTGAAAGACTCTTCAAATATCTGACAGATGGCGGCGATTAAATTTATATAAAAAATTAGACATTCATTGGAAACACTTAATAAAATGAGAACTGGAAAATTTACTCCTAACTTACTTGATTTAATTCGAAATCAAGATTGTAAACCGATCATAAATGAGAATGGAGGAATAAGCATTTTTTCGATTGTGACATTGATTACGTTCCTCACTTCTGTATCAATAATTACAACTACATTAAAATAGTATATAGTTGCAAAATGGAACGTGTATCGATTTGTTAGACGCTCAAGCAATAAAATGAATCTGCCAGTAGTCAATCAAATGTTGTGACACTTCTCAGTGAAGCGTTTGGTTATGACATTTTCGAGATAGATATACAGTTAGCTTAGAAATAAAAGCTATAGAGTGGGAAGAACGGAAAAGACACTTTGATAGTTATGTGGAAAATAAAACAGCGATTACAAAAGATGGAAAAATACTAGTTAGCTTTGAACGAATTAGAAAAGTAATATCACTTGAATACATGGATATAGAATTCAGTGGTTGCCCTGATTGGATTGTATATTCACAAGGTTATAAATCTAAAAGAAAATTAACTTTCATAATTTAAATTTAGTTGGCTTAGAGTGTTCGACTAAACCGCGTGATTTTGAGCAATACCTTGATTGGATGATTGACACCAATAAAGGAAAAATGAAGTAAATCCATACCGTACTAAAAGTGCAATCAAAACAAATAAAGAAATTTTTGAAACTGAAAGAATTAGCTCGAAATTATGAAAAACCTTTGGCTATTTTCCTGAGACAAAAGAAGAAACGGTAAAATGGATGTTCCTATAAGTCTAGAAGGTATGTAAGATCTATGATCGATCATCATCGATAAAATATTCACTAGCGGATTTAAAAGAATGCGATCTAATTGATTAGTTTTCTCGTTGCTCACAGTCATGCTAACTAAGCATAAATTGCGTTGTACATTCCACAAACTACTTGTGATCTCAAACTATCTTCTGTTGTTAATCTTTGATGATTAGAGGTTCATTGCCATTAGTGATTTCTGAATAGCCAATGATCTACTAGAAAAACTTTATCAGTGGTCTTAATACATCAAGTTTGAACGAATAGCTCATTCAAGTAGTTTTGGGTGGCACATTACGCGGTTTGCGGTCGACACTAAGGTTCGGATTGAGCTTTATGTGCGCGGGAGTAGTAAGGGATAATTCAACATAAAAACGGTAGTTTGTGTCGATTTTATTTAGCAATAAAACTCTGCCACGTACTACCGTTCTTTGTTTTCAACAATATGTGCACTATCGGTAAATAATCACCAATTCATTAATTACTGGAAGGGCGTTCATTACCAACCACGTGTGTCATCACCTCTAAGGTGAGCTGTGTTCCTTTACCGTTTGATTGACGGACTTCACTCGGGCACGGGCATGCAGCTTAGAGTCTACAGGGACAGGGGGGAAAACGCAAACGATCAGAGCCATAGTTCATCATCGTTTCAAATCCCGTTATCTCATAGGGCAATGATAAATCAAAGCGAGATTGCAGCACTTGAATCAACGCGCCATGCGCGATGGTAGTCCCAAATGGACTCTCTTTTTTCGCTCGCTCAGGATCGGTATGCAGCCAATAATCATCACCAGAAAGTTTTGCGAAATCATCAATAAGCACCTGGTCAACGGTTATCTCATTGCTCCAAGACGTAAAACCTAATGATGGTAACGCGTTAATCGCGGCCTGATTGTCGACAGAAATTTGCAGCTGCCCACGCTCGTTTTTGCCCAAACCATCAAGCGGGTTTTCATACGATAGCTTATCGGTACGGTTTGTTACTGCCGTAAACTGGAAGCAATGTGGTGCCATCACTATCCACTTCATCAAACACGGGTTTTAAAGACATTCCAACCGTGAGATCCTGCTCTTCAACCCCAACGATCGTTGTGTTGATATGCACACCTTCTTTAAGCGTACAACTGCGAGAATTTGCGGCTTTTGCTCGCAAACTCAGCCATAGTTGGTACTCGGGCAATGGTAAAGCTGTACAGCGTGGCTTCTCCCGATACTTCTTGCCATGTCAGTTGATCACTCAAACAGTGTGAGCAGTGATTACGTGGGTAAAATACCCAACCATCACATTCACCGCATTGCTGTATGCGGATCACGCCATCTTTAAGTGATTGCCAAAAAGGCGCAGAAATTGCCGTAGGTAGCGGCATCAGTTTCAATTGATTCATAGGTTATGCTCCTTGCAATATCAGTGCACCTTGTTCACTCATAACACCACCCGTACCACTCACAAACACTTGATGGCACGACGGCAATTGTCTTTGTTCTGCACGGCCAGAAATTTGATGGAATGCTTCGATAACTTGAGACATACCACCTGCTGATCCCGCTTGACCAAAACTCAATTGACCACCGTGGGTGTTTAGTGGAAAGTCACCTTTAAAGGTAAGATTATGACTATTTACAAAATGCATCCCCTCGCCTTTGGCACAGAAACCAGCATCTTCAATAGAAAGCAAAGTCGTGATGGTATAACAATCATAAATCTGTGCGGCATCCATATCGGATGGCTTTAAACCTGCCATAGAAAAGGCTTGTTTTGCTGCTCGTTCCAATGGTGTAACGGTCATCTCATCACTGTAAGATGGTGACTTATAGGACAAACGTTCACCGAAGCCTTTTACAAATGCCGGACGATGACGTGCACGGTTTGCAAGCTCTTTCGACGTCACTAAGACGGCCGCACCGCCAGCCACTGGCATCACAATTTCAATACATGGAGGATCGGCCACCACTTTGCTCGCTAAAACGTCTTGAGCCGTTATGGTTTGCCCATTAAAAATCGCATCAGGGTGGTACTGTGCATTAAACCTCTGATCAACCGCAATTTTCGCCATTGCTTGTTTATCATAACCGTATTGAGCCGCGTAACGCTGAGCAATCATGGCGTAACCTGTATTTTGTCCTACATGCCCATAAGGCAAATCGAACTCAGCCTCCGGAGCACCAAATGCTGTCGAATGACCACCATAACGCATCGCTTCTGCCATCCAACTTAAATCCTCACCAGGAGCGAATGGTGCCATTCTTGCTGGGATAACGCATAATACTGCCTGACATAACCCCATCTCGATCGCCGCTGCGGCACGCCACACCATACCAACCGATGAACAGCCCCAAATCAACCACCTCAGCAAAGTTCACCTCGACACCAAGTATTCTGCCGCCATAGCCGGAACAAAATAGACGCTTCATGAAACTGGGGGCCATGTAATACCAAGCCATCAATGTCTTTCATGCTCAATCCTGCGTCTAACACAGCTTGACGACCAAGATCAGCGACTTGCTCTAAGTGGAACATTTGCGGCGCGGTTTGATATTTTTCAGGTTTGTATTGCGCTGCACCTACAATCGCAGCGGTTCCTTTTAATCCCATGATTGACTTCCTTATCCTATCCCTGTCTCGTTGGTTGAAATGGCGGGTATCCCACTGCAGCTAGCACTTCGATTGAATAAGGCTCATAAGTGGCGTTCGCTTCATTTCGAATATATAGCGGATCTTGGCACATTTCAGGGCAGTAACCTTGACGTTGAAGATCCACTTTACGCAATTTAAAGGTGGTTGTGATGTCGGCGGCTTCACAGACTCGCACAAATTGTGGTGCAGCATAACGAGGTAGGCGTGCTTCGGTGAGTTGAAAAAATGCTTTAGGATCGAAAGCCTCGCCTCTTTGCATTACAATCGCCGCCATTCCTGCTCGCCCCTCATGGTTTGGAACTTGCACACCATACACATTAATGGTCTCAGCCCCTGAAAGTCAGCAAGCTCCGTTGCTACCTCTTGCAGACACGTTCTCACTCTTCCAACGGAACGTATCGCCAATTCGGTCAACAAAGTAGTAGTAGCCGTCATCGTCATAGCGAAGTAAATCGCCTGAGCGCCAATAGGCATCGTTGTCCATTAACACATTACGGATAATTTTTTGTTCCGTCGCTTCTGCTGATACATATCCCTCAAAGCGTCCTGCCCCCATATCTGGTCGATTGATGATCAGACCTAAAGCTTCACCAACTTCATATGGCCCACAAGGAACACAATAACCCTTGCTGTCCTTAACGTGCTGGTCGGCCTCTACATCGTACTTAACCAAAAGAAAATTGGTTTTTGTTTTATCAGGCACACGACCACAGGAACCAATGTAGTTATCCAAATTGATCAAATTGGTATTTGCTTCTGTCGAGCCCCATCCCTCATAGATGTCCATTGCACCAAATTTATCAAGCCACCGACGCCAAGATTCCGCAGAAGCCCTGCACCAAGCATCGCTCTGACCTGATGTTCGTGATTGCCTTTTCCTGCGTTTTGCTGTCATCATGATTCAATAAATACCGGCAAATCTCTCCGATATATTGAACAACTGTCACATTGTGCTGCTTAATATCTCGCCAAAATGCACTAGCACTAAATTTACGACGCACCACTATCGCGGAGCCCGCTGCCCAGTAGAAGTCACCGATGTTGCGGCTGCGCCGTGATAAAGAGGTAAGAAACAATAGAAACTGTCATCAGGCACAGCATCGAGCGTAACTTTCATCACGTCACCAGAAGTGAGCCAACGCATATGACTGTATATCGCGGCTTTAGGTAACCCCGTCGTCCCTGAGGTGAAAATCAACAACGATGGTGTCTCCGCCGTCAGTTCAGAGCGGATGGACTTATCAAATGAACCACTACTGGCAGTTTGAAGTGCTTGCACTAACCCCAAATCAAAACGGGCATTGGTATGCTCATGGGTTGGATTTTCCGGGTCTGGCAATAGATAGAAAGGCAATTGGGCAAACTCTTCGAATTCATCCATTGTCCGTGTAAATAACGACGCGCACTCTTCACCGACAATCACCATTTTGGTTTGCACGAACTAAGCGCATGTACGAGCGGCGTACCATGAATTTGTGTATTGATAAATGCGGCGGTAATACCAGCCTTAGCTAAGCCAAGCCAAACAAAAGAATTCTGGGCGATTTTCCAAAGCGATAGCACACACATCTCCAGGTCGAAGCCTTTTTCATACACGGCGTGAGCTAATTTGTTTGCCTGTCGATCAACCTCATGATAACTCCAAGAATGCTCACCATAGATCAAAAATGGACGCTCGGCGAATGTCTGGGCTTGCTGCTCAAAGCGATCAGCAAGCGTGTATTGATCAGACGGTTTTATCAACATCGCCGCTTTCGCACGACGATCCATTTTTGCCTGTGTCTCACTGCGAGGAACAGGTAAAATGACGTCTGCGACTTGGTCAGAAGCGTCGCATGCCTTCGGACTCATTGTGTCTGTCATATTACTTCCTGTTGTATATAAATCATTCACTTATAGAGATTGGGGCTGTGTTTTTATCTATCAAACCTAGCGCCACTGACGTTGTCTTATTTGTTTGCCACACTAGCAACCCACCTCTTTCCACACTTATGGTCTTCAAAATCACTCCGGCCAACATCGTCCAACGGGACTAATCACTGTATCAAAGCCTTAATGACTCTCTGGTCTGAATGGACGATGCGAAAAACACCGAAAAAGTGGACGATGGCATCATGACTATCATTGCGACTGGAACGCATAACAACAGCAAGGAGAAAGCAATGTCTAATTTGGCGCTAAATTTGCCTGAACAGCATTACCTAACATTGCAAAATGGACTGACGGTACATTACCTCGATGAGGGTGAGGGAGACATCGTGATTTGGCTGCATGGCAGTGGTCCTGGCGCATCGGGTTACAGCAATTTCAAAAACAATTACCCAAAATTTGCCAGCCAAGGTTTTCGTAATATCGTTCTTGATCTCCCTGGGTTTGGTCGTTCAGACAAACCAAACGATGTGCATTACAACTTGGACTTCTTTGTGAGTGTCCTAAACGAAATCATCGAAACCTTGCATCTTAGCCCCTGCACCTTGCTAGGAAATTCCTTAGGCGGAGCAATTGCGTTAGGACAAGCTCTGAAATACCCATCATCGGTCAATAAACTGATACTCATGGCTCCAGGTGGCGTTGAAGAACGTGAAACATACTTTGAAATGGAAGGCATTCAAAAGATGGTGGCCACGTACAATCAAGGGCCAATGGGAATCCACGAAATGCGCGAGGTCATGAGCCTACAACTGCATGATTCATCGCAGCTCTCTGATGATATTTTGCGCGAAAGGGTAGCAGTTGCGGTTACGCAGCCAAAAGAGTTGTTCTCAACAATGATGGTGCCAAACATGACGCAAGAGCTGAATCAACTGGCCTGCCCGGTCCTCGGTTTTTGGGGCAGCAACGATCGCTTTAATCCTCCATCAGGCGTTTTTAAATTCCTCGATAATGTGCCTGATGCTAAGTTTCTGTTACTAAATCAATGCGGACACTGGGTTCAGGTTGAGCATACCGATTTGTTCAACAAGACCTGCCTAGACTTTCTTCTCGGCCAATAGAGCGACAAGGACGGCAATATGAGTAACTATGAACATCTTCTAAAGCCAGGAAAGATCGGCTCAATGGCGATACGTAACCGCATAGTATCCGCGCCAATGGGTACGAACCTAGCTGAGTCCGACGGACATTGCGGAGAACGCATTCAAGCCTATTACGAAGCTCGAGCAAAAGGTGGAGCGGGACTGATAACCATGGGCGTCGGAGCCATTGCCTATCCGGCAGGTACTGCAGAGCCCTATCAAGTGGGTCTTTCGTCTGACGACTTTCTCCCAGGTCTAAAGCAACTGACCGAACGTGTACATAAACACGGAGCCAAAGTTGCAATTCAGCTTCAACATGCAGGAAAAACGGCAGTTCGAGACTTGGCAGAGGGTCGCGAACTTTGGGTACCATCGGTACCACCACCGACCCCAATGGGTATGATGGCGGCGTTATCAAAACAAGAGCTCGCCACATTTGTGCGTCCAAAAGGTGGCAATGTAAAAATTCGCGTTATGGATAAGCAAGATATTGAACAGATGATCACTTGGTTTTCTGATGCCGCCGACCGAGCCAAAAGAGCTGGCTTTGACGGCGTTGAAATCCACGCTGCGCACAGTTATATCATCGCAGGTTTCCTCTCTCCTTATTACAACAAACGTACCGATGAGTACGGCGGAAGTTTCGAGAACCGGACACGTCTACTGCGCGAAATCATCGCATCCGTACGTCAGCGCGTTGGTCGAGAATATCCAGTATGGCTGCGTCTCGATGCATGCGAAATGCGAACGCCTGATGGGATTAGTCTAGATGACTGCCTCCATGTCGCCAAAATTGCAGAGACTGGGGATCGATGCCGTCAGCATTTCCGCTTATGCCACAACCACCAGTGGTGATGCATTTACTGAAGCACCGCTAGTACATAAACCAGCAGGTTTCCTCGACTGGGCAACTGAAGTCGCCAAACAGCTTGTTATCCCTGTTATCGCCGTTGGACGTCTTGAACCTGAAGTTGCCAATCGAGCCATTGAAAAAGGCCAATGTGACTTTGTGGCGATGGGAAGAAAATTACTCGCCGACCCAGAGTTGCCGAATAAGCTTATCGCGAATGAACCACAGAACATTCGTCCATGCATTTATTGTTATACCTGCGTCAGTCAGATTTTCATCAATCAACGCGTAAAATGTGCAGTTAACCCAGAGATGGGACAAGAAGCTCATTACCCTTTAACGCTTCCAGAACGCCAAAAACATGTGGTTGTAATTGGAGGAGGCCCCGGAGGAATGGAGGCCGCGAGCCAATTAGCTCGCCGTGGCCATAAGGTCACTTTGTTAGAACAAGAAAAGCGTTTAGGCGGCACACTATTTTTTGCTTCGATGGTCTACCCTGAAAACAATAAGTTACTGGATTTCCTTTATCAACAAATCGACCACCCTTTGATCACAGTGAAACTCAATACCAAAGCGTCTCAATCCTTGATAGATGAATTAAAGCCCGATGACGTGGTTGTAGCGACAGGGGCATTGGGGTAAACCGGCGATCAAAGGAGCAGAACAAAACATGTTTGGAGCGGCGATGAGCTAAGGAAAGTCATGACCAGTGGCGACAGTCACATCGGCAAACAAAAATTCAATTTATTTCAACGAACAATGCTTAAAAGTGGTCAACTCAGCGGCATCACTGGCTCCGTAGAAGCGACCAGAAAATTATCTCACCTATGGATGCCACTGGCGGATGATGTCTGCATTATAGGAGGCGGGTTGGTCGGACTAGAGCTTGCAGAATTTCTTGCTCAACGCGGGCGAAAAGTGACCGTTTTGGAATCAGAAGAAACCCTCGGTAAGGAACTCTCCATTGTTCGTCGTTGGCGAGTACTGCATGAAGTAGAAAAGCTTGGTGTGACACTACACAACAGCGTTTCAATCCAAGAGATCGACACAAATAAAGTGCATTTTTCGTTCAATGGTAGTGAAGAGCGACAGTCCGTGAATGCAGGTTCTGTTATTTTGGCTAGCGGAGCAGAAACTGACAACACGATGGCATCTCACATAAACGGTGCTTATCCTGTCCATCAAATCGGTGACTGTCACTCTCTTGATTATATCGAGGGGGCGCTGTCATCGGCGTGGAAAGTTACCGCTACGATTTGAGTTAAATAGTAAATTGGCAAGGTTTGCCGCATCGCTGTTTTATTGATCCGTTCAACGAGAATCAATGATAAAAGGAAGAAATGGATGTCAGAACAATTGAATCACCTTCACCACACACATAATCAGCAAGTGCTTAGCTATACGAACAACCCAAACAGCACAGTAGAACAAAGACGAGCAGTTTTACAACAAGTTATCGATTTGCTGGTTAATCATTATCAACCACTTGTAGAAGCGATGGAGGAGGATTTTGGTGG
The DNA here is from genome assembly GCF_003544875.1 of Vibrio alfacsensis. Classification (NCBI taxonomy): domain Bacteria; kingdom Pseudomonadati; phylum Pseudomonadota; class Gammaproteobacteria; order Vibrionales; family Vibrionaceae; genus Vibrio; species Vibrio alfacsensis. The sequence continues at coordinate 17,884 of NZ_CP032095.1, read as the reverse complement.
TCGTAGCCAAACGTTTTCAATGATGAACGACATTTTAGGCTCGTTAGGATCACTAAAGCACGCGCGCGATAATCTCGCATCATGGATAAGCACTGAAGAAAGGGCAATGATCGCCCCCTATGACCAACTCGGTGCTCGTGCGGAAGTGATTTATCAACCCAAAGGCGTCATTGGCATTATGGGTACATGGAATGCTCCGATCTATACACTGTTAAGTCCTTTAGCGTGCGCGATTGGGGCCGGTAATCGAGTTATCCTCAAACCATCTGAACACACTCCAAAAACAGCGGCAGCGCTAGAACAATTAATCAACGAACATTTAGATTCGAGTTGGGTAAGCATTGTTACTGGTGATGCTGATATGAGTCGTTCGTTTTGTACTATTCCTTTTGATCATTTGGTATTCACTGGATCCCCATCTGTTGGCAAAAAAATCATGGCCGCAGCTGCACAAAATTTGACACCGGTAACACTAGAGTTAGGCGGAAAGTCCCCTGCTATCGTAAGTTCCTCAGCTGATATTATTCAAACCGCTCATAAACTTGCCATTGCAAAAGGCACAAATGGGGGGCAAATATGTATCAGTCCAGATATTGTCTATGTACCATCACAATATCTGGATGTTTTTATTGAAGAAATAAACACTGAATTTAGACGTTGTTACCCAAGCATTGTTGGTAATTCTGATCTTGTACCCATTATCAACCAAGGACACTATCAACGAATTCAAGCTTATCTCAGAGAAGTTGAAGTACGTGGTGTTCATGTTGAGCGGAGTCATAAAGAATATGAATCATCAGAAAGAAGAATGCCTTTAACCTTGGCCATTAACCCACCATCTGATACACAAATTATGATGGATGAAATTTTGGCTTAGCGCTTGTCGTTAAAACTTACGAAGATCTAAATGATGTGATTGATGATATTAATTCAAGACCAAATCCTCTCGCGCTGTATTATTTTGGAGAGGATCTACAGGAACAAGATCGATTGATTCAATATGTTAGAGCGGGCGGCATAACGATAAATGACGCATTGATGCATGCCGCTTTACATGATGCTCCTTTTGGCGGTGTTGGCCAATCTGGTATCGGACATTATCATGGAAAAGAAGGGTTTTTGGCTTTTAGTCATTTAAAAACGGTATTTCATGCACCAAGTATTGATCTTCGCAGAGAGTGGGGAGTACTGCCTCCCTATTCTGAAGACTTCCATACTATGATCAAATCTCAAATCACCTCTGAATAACATTATCACCCAAGCTACCTTGTATCGATCTGTGTGGCTTGGGGATAGGACTCTTGTTTATCATCCGCTGTTCGTAATCCATTCTTTCTGTTTCTCTCTACTTATCCTTTTCTGTAACGCATTCTATGAGCTTTTATAACGGAAGGTTCATGATGTATATGATTATAAAACAATTCAATCTGAGCATGCATAGAGCCATTGTTAGCGAATATTATTGATCACCTTACAGTGGATAGGATTGGGGTTGTAGAAAATCAATCAATACAAAAAATTGAGATGTCTGTGGGTTAGTGTGTAAATCTTTGATTTTCCACTTATCCACAGAGACTATATAGATCTATTTATCTTATGATCACTATATTTAACTATGAGATCTATAAGATCTATAGCGCGTGTAACCGTCTGATTAATAAAGGATAAATTGGGCTTAATGATCCTTTATTAGGTGCATAAATAACATAATCTAGGCGTTATTGATCTCTTTCTAGGTGCTATTGATCGTTTATTAGGTATAAACCAGACATCTTTTAGGTATAGATGATCCATTTTAGGTTGATAGATAACATGATCTAGGTAATTCGTTTGTTTTGCACGAGTTGTGAGCGATTCTCGGTTGTCGATATTATTCATCAGATACAAATTCGATAGAATTGATGGTTTTATGTACGCGAATGAATGATAGTAAGCGTCTTACACCTAAAATGAGTTATCTATCACACCGTAACACCTAAAAAATGTCTCCTATAGAAAGAAACACCTAAAATTTGTCATGTTTAGTAGTCTGGGTTGTCATTGATATCAAGCAATGTGTCGATCTTATCAATTAGATCATCAATTTCTTGAGTTTGAGTCGAGGCTTGTTGCTCTTTTTGTTCAAGATGCCTTTTTGCCAAGCTCTGCTCTACTTTCTGCGCATGTTCTTCTCTGCCTAAGCTTCTGTATGACATTGCAAGTACTTCTAGTTCATTGTCTGTCAGGCGGGTGTTGCCATTAATGCGTTTTAGTTCAAGCTCTTTGATTTTCAGTAATGCTTCGTGTTGATTAAAGTCATCTATTGTTGCCAGTTTTAACCAACGGAAGAGAAACTTAATGCCAACGATGGTTTTGCCCTTTTTTATAAGCTCAAAACCTTTGTCCCCTTTTTCGTTTTCAAGGAATAGAAGCTCTTTACCAATTTGAGGATGTTCAGACAGTTCTTTGATGGACTCTCTGATGCAACGTTTCATGAATACGCTGTTATTTTTGAACGAACTTTTGTCCTTTTTGAGTTTTCCTGCTTCATCTAGAAGGCCGAATACTCCCTTAAGTTCGTCTAACTTCTGGGTATGCATCTCAAAGCCCTTGTCTTTAAAACGGCTTAAAAGTTCGTATAAACGCTTTGAATACTCTTTTTTCACATTGAAAAATTATGAGTATTGATTAATGCAAAACCTTGATTGTATTCGATGTACTCTGATTTAAGCATGTCGTTTGGCACCATAGTCAACACACCATTTTTGTAGGCAATGTGTTTGAACAGTGGACGATAGTCAAATTCAGTATCGCCTTTCTTATTTTCAATCTTGATACCTACTTTGCGGCTTGCTAAACGGTTAGCGACAGGACTTAAGTTGCTGCCAATGTGTTTAGATTCGACGTTAAGCCACTCAGAGAGTTGATGAGAGGTGAATTCATAATGAGGAGTACTGGTTTCCCAGTCATTTGGTCGCATGTGCGCAATCATGAGGGCAAACATATCGGCCTCTCGTGCGGAGAGGTCTTGGCGACTGAAGACTAATTGATGACCTTTTTTGATGTGTTTTGGTAGGTTATCACTGACAACTGGGTAGTAATATGGCTCTGAACTCATGTTTTCTTGCTTCATAACTAACAATATCTAGGTATTGTGACATATTTTAGGTGAGGATACATCACAGAGCCTAAATTATGTCACTTATAAATGTGCTTTCTGTGACATTTGTTTATCGGAAAGTTATCTATCGTATTATTCACCTGATTTTTAAGGTTTTTGCGCGCTAAATGCATGAAACACAGTTTAAAACACCTAGATTATGACATTCGAATCTTTCTAAGCCTAAAACAAGTAACGTAGAGCAAGTAGGTTCAAGCGCACGTGATACGTGGTTATAAGTCGTTCAGTTACGAGTGACGGATTAATGAGGAATACTGTTTATTAAGGGCGAGCGATTGAAATTTATGCACGCTATAACGATGATATCGGATGAACGGTGCGAAATTTAATCGAATGACATTATAAATGTTGTCAATATTCAGGGTGAATAATGACAATATTCATAAGTGAATGGATTGCTGAAACAAGTAATTGGAGGCGGAAATAGGTAGTGTTTTATTTCGTCGTCATTTTATTTTTATTCTGTATGAGGGGAAAAAAGCGGGAGTGAATATCCCCCGCCGCAATGGTTCTACAATGTAATTATTTGGTCTCTACGTGCAGAACGTTCTAGTTGAAATTGCATTTAAGTTTAGAACTGACATCGTTTAGTGCCGATTTCACTTAGCGAAATGACTCTTGCGCTGAGCGAGTCTTGATCTCTTTTTCTTTAGCTTCTTTAGGTTTTAGTACCACTGCTTTTGCACCAAATAGATAAGCCAGAGCTGGCAGGACTAGGATGGCGCCAAGCACATTAACTAAAAACATAAATGCGAGTAGGACACCCATATCTGCCTGAAACTTTAAGGAAGAGAAAGCCCAAGTGGCAACACTGATAGACATGGTTACCGCAGTAAATATTGCGGGAATTCCTCGAGATTGAATTGACTGATAAAAAGCCTCTCGTAGTGGAACATCTCTATTGAGTGCGTGTTGCATGCGTTCGTAAATATAGATGCCGTAATCTACTCCGACTCCAACACCTAGTGCGATGACCGGTAAGGTGGCAACTTTTAGGCCAATACCAAGCGTCGCCATCAGCGCATTACACATAATACATACTAACATCAGCGGTAAAATGACACACAGCGTCGCGATAAATGATCTAAAGGTAAGCCAGCACAACAATCCAATGGCTAAGAAAATGGATATAAGGATTTGAACTTCTGCTTTTTCTACGGCTTCGTTAGTGGCAACGGCTACTCCCGCATTACCACCAAGTAAACGGAACTCCGCATCTGGGAGATTCTCATTTTGTATGAAAGTTTGAATTTCTGAGATGACGTGATTTAAGGTGGTGCTTTGGTGGTCATCAAGGTAAACCATCATATTAATCGTGCGACAACCGTTATCATTTAAACCCATTTGAGGATGAGCCGCTTGGGCTCCTGCTCGCAGGGCGACTGAATCACGCTGAAGAGTGCGCCATAAAGGGTTCCCCTCATTATTTCCTGACACATAGCGTTTTGCCGTACCAGCGGTCGTTGCCACAGATTGCACGCCATCCACACCTCGCATATGAAAATCAAAGCGAGATACCGCGTTCATAATGTCCCAATTTAGACACGCTTCTTCTTGATTTTTAGTTTCCAAATAGACAGATAAAACATCCATGCCAATGGAATAATCTTGGACTATTTTTTGATTGTCTAAGTTATAACGTGAATCGGCGTGTAGCTCGGGTACGCCGTTGCCGATATCGCCAGTGAGTAAATTGCGTGATTGCAGTGTTGCTGCCACAAGTAAAACAAGCATCACCGCGACAGATATTTTTGCGGGTTTAGCGGTTGCCAAAGAGGATACTGACCACCAAAATGCGCTTTGCTTGCTTTTTTCTGGACTATGGCGAAGAGCCATATTCTCTAAGCTAAGGTGAGACAATATGATAGGCATGAACATTTTGTTTGTCATGATCATCATCGCAACACCAAGACAAGCGGTGACCCCAAGTTCATGTACGATAGGGATGTCGATAACCATGATCACCATAAACCCAAGTGCATTTGCAAGTAGTGCAACAGTGCCTGGAATCGCTAAGCGTCGAAAAGCATTAATCGCAGCTTGTTTGCTGTCAACGCCGGCCAACACATCGAGCTTCCATGCATTCGTCATTTGAACGGCATGAGAAACACCAATGGAGAAGATAAGGAATGGCACCAATAATGACATCGGGTCAATACCATAGCCGATGAGAGGTAATGTACCGAGTAGCCAAATGACAGGGAGTAATGCGACTGCCACAATCAAGCCGGTCAGTTTTATCGACATCGTGTAATGCCACAATAGCAGCAACGTGACAACAAAGGCGATAGCGAAAAACATCAGCACATTTGAAAGGCCATCCATAACATCGCCCATCACTTTCGCAAAACCGATAATTTGAATATCGACACCCGCACCGGATAGTTCTTGTCGAATATTTTCTAGGTGTTTCGCTACGGCAGCATAATCGGTTTTTTGCCCGGTTTCTGGATCAAAATCGAGGAGTTCTGCCTGTACCATTGCTGACTTAATGTCATTGGATACGAGATTGCCAATTTGACCAGACTTTGCAACATTACTACGAACTTGGGCAAGGCTTGCTTTATCTGCAGTGAAACGAGATGGAATGACGACATCTCCCATGAACCCAAATTCGGTGACCTCAAGATAACGCACTTCAGGCGTAAAGAGTGAGCGTACCGTGGCGCGGTTGACTCCTGGTGTAAAGAAGACACTGTCTGTTGCTTTTCTGAGTCTGGAAAGCAATTCGGGATTATAAATGTCACCCTCGCCTTTCCAAGTTAAGCTCACCATGATTCTGTTGGTACCGGTGAACTTATCTGCGTGTTCGAGAAACGCTTCCATATATTGATGCTTAATAGGAATCAACTTGGTGAAGCCTGGGTCGAATCGGGTTTTGGTTGCGGTATAGCTAAGAAGCAGAGTGAGGGCCAAGAAAAAAATGGCAAGAGGAAAGCGCCAGTGAATGATCAGTCGACCTAGCGTATCAACAAATAAGTGACTGCGAGTTTGGGTTTGTGTTGGCATGGTAGCTCCGAATTCAATCATTGGTTGATGAGGGTCGACTGATAAGCGATGTCGGTTTTGCTTGCCGTAGGGAAATGAATCACACCTGCATCTGAACCAAGCAGAAAATCGCCATTGTTAAGCTGAATGATATCGGTGATGGCCTCTCTTCCTCCGCGTCGAATAAGATTGAAAGACATCCCGTTATCGACAGACGAAATCAATAAGCCCCCCTGCCCTCCTAAAACCAATTCACCATTGGGTAGTGAGATATGAGAAAAAAGTGAAGTGGGGAAATTGAAACTGACTTTGTCCCAACTTAGCCCATCGTCATCGGAGCGGAAAATATTGCCGCGCATGCCATATACAAGCCATGACTGATTGCCAAGGTGAACACCACCATAGAATGAACCATCATAGAAAGGCGAAATAACTTGCCACGAGTCCCCCTTGTCAGTGGACCTGAGTAATGTCCCTGCTTCGCCTGCTATCAGCCTTGTATCGCTGTTGTCGGGAACAACGATGGCATTCAAGTGCCAATCTGTTTGGGCTGGCGCTGGGATGTCTGTCCACGTGTTGCCATTATCACTGGAGAGGCGAGTCAGACCATAAGCTCCCGTCGAAATCCATTGATCGGGTGTGATTTGAGCAATGTGTAAGAGAGGAACGCTGTGCTGGCTGCCAAAGCTGACTTCTTGCCAGTTTTCTCCGCCATCGAATGTTTGCAAAATCCAGCCCTCATGACCAATGGCTAAACCATACAAATCATCTTGAAAAATGAGATCGGTGATAAGCGCATGCCTTTGCTTGTCGATATTGGCTTGATGCCATGTTTGGCCGTTGTCTTTTGATATCAATATGTGGCCGAGTTCACCTGCTGCTATTAGCCCTTGTTTTGATTGTTCAACGCTGGTTATGATCATGTTGTTGATGGGTAGCTGCGTTGGTGCAAGAGGTTCTGTGATCCTTGGCGCAAATGCGATGCCGCCTGCTGTTGCCATAATAAGCGACAAAGCGAACGCAATTGATGTGGTCGTCCTTTTTTTCATATGCCACCTCGTAGTCATATTTTTGAGTGGTATTCTCGATTGCGCAGTGTTTAATGCGCAGCAATAGTGAGTAGTTATAGAGGTTCATGCCAATTGTCGGCATCGTCCAAACGGGCTAGGTTTTTGAGATACAGATTGAACATTGGTTGGATGGCGTGAAGAACAAAGTGGAAAATGTTCTAACGATGTTATTTGGCTAATATGTTATGTAAAAAAGGAGGCAATTTGCCTCCTGGATTTTTAAAATGAGTACTTCGCAGTAAAGGAAAGGTTATCCCTATCGCTTAGCGTACGCTCTTTGACGGGTTCGTCGACATCTGGGTCCCCAAAATATCCAACATATTGTAGTGCCAGCTGAATGCCCGTTTGGTTATGGGTCAATTCTGCTCCTACTCGAGCACGGTGATCGCCTTCGCCACCTACGCCACCAGTGATGGTGCGGCCACTGAACTGACCACTATATCCAATTGGTACGGACAACCCCCATCCCTCAGTAAAGCTTGGATAGGATAGAATTAAGGTGGCCGCCCCCGCAAAGCCATGATCATCATAATAGAGCTCATTGGTTTCGGGGTTGGGTATACCATCAGGAATACCAGTCATGTTGCGTTTGTCTGCATCCATGATATCGACATAAGCAATCTCAGCTGTTAGCGTGACAGATTCGGCCAGCGCGTTTCGACCAAAGTTGACGATTGTATTTAAGTTGGTTTGCAGGATTTCACCGCGAGTTGGTAGCGCGGTTCCAACGAGCACCGGTGCGCCATCTTTATATGAAACTTCTGCAGCGATAGAGGCTATACCAACGTTTGTTGAGTAAGTCAGACCATAGAGTTTGATATCGTCAAAGTAAACGACGTTGTATTCCGGTAATTGACCAATAAACATATTGCTTAGATCAAGGTTCACCATAGGAATACGGTCAGAATAGTTAAGGAAAAATAGGCCAACTTCAGAAACATCGGTGACGCGATAACGTGTTCCTATACCCCACTGTTCTGTTTTTCCAGGTTCTATATTGGCACCACGCGAAGCAACCACACATGGCTCACCGGGTGCTTGAGTTAAACAAGTCGCCCCCTCCCCCACAGCTTCTGAAGTACTAAAAAAGGTACCAGGCTCAGGAACCAACGTTTCTTGCCAGTTGAATTGCCAGTGTGCAAGCAACGACAGTTCCGGAGTGACCTCTAACTGCATAGATACTTGGTCTTCTGGAAGCAGAATGTCCTTGGTTTCTGTTCCGGGTACTAGCGCTTTAATCCCATCCGTTGGGCCCTGGGCTAGAGATATACTTGGAAAGAAGAGTCCCTCGCCCCATGCGACAACGTGACGACCTACGCGTATATCAGCATAGCCATACTCACCAAAAGGAAACGCAGTGTAACCATAGAAATCAAGCAGTCGAGTATAACCTCCATGGTATTTTTGTGCGTCATCAGAAAACTTGTCATCTTGATAAACATGGTCGTAGAAAGTACTTGCTGAAGCAACAAAACCAAAGTCTTTCCAACGTAGATGCCCCTCAAGCAATAAATAGATGCCATTTGCTGTCATATCATGTTTGTCGAAGTTACGGTCACCCGATGATTTAGCAGCCAGTATTGGGTCAGGGTCTTCCAAACGCATTGCTGCGGAGTAAGTTACATTCCCTTTCCAGTCGAGCGTTACCTCATCACCTAGATTGATGGTTTCGGCAGCTTGCAAGCTTGAAGCAATGAAAGTCAAACAGAGAGCGGACTTTTTATAATGGTTAGTCTTTTTCACGATGTCACTCTCCTATTAGTGGCTTAAACGGCGTAGCGCTGCCGGTGTGAAGTTGTTAGCTGTGTAATTACCCTTATTGAGAACCGGTGCGGCACCGCGTTCTTGGAAAAGGTTGTAGCCAACGTAGCCACCACTTTTCAAGTCATGATAAAAGCTTGAACCCGCTTCATAGCTTTGAGCGTCAAAGGCGTAGTAATAGTTGATGTATGCATATTGGACAAGCTCACCACGAGTGTCGTAAAAATCGCCAGCGACGGCATGCCAAGTATCTTCATCAATAAACATGACTCGTCGACCGTACTTGTGACGATATTCGTCTTTTAGTTGCCCCTCGAGTACCCATACTCGACGTAATTCATAACGCATAAAGTCTGGGTTAGCGTGATTTTTGGTTAACAGAGCATCGTAGCTCACATCGTCTTGATGGACGCGATAAGCATTCGCTGGAATAAACATTTCACGACGTTCAAACGCTTTCCATTCATAACGCTCTGGCGAACCATTCATCAGGCGATCTGAATCTAAGGTGAGTTTTCCTGATGTACCGGTTAAAGGGGTATCAAAACCATACTCTGGTAATTGTCTTACTCGGCGTGTTCCGGGATTGTAGGTCCAAGCAAGACGTTTACCGCGTTTGAAGTTAACGGGTTCTGAAGTAACGGTTGCATTGCCCTCTTTACGCGTAGGTAGAATAGAAGAAACAAAGCTATACGCCATCACACCATCAATTGGTTTGCCAACTTCGTCTGGATGGGTCGTTACATTGAGGCCTTCGTTTAACGTGCGGGCCCATGCAATTGACCCTGATGAACTTACATCCGCAACATCACGAACAGTACTGTATGTATAAGGTCGGTATGGGAAGTTTTGGTTGGCAAATACCTGCATAGGTTGGTTGAGATCTGGAATTGGGAAAGGTACGGCACCTTTGTAACCCGTAAAACCGAAGCCATCGTCAATCAGTTCAGACTCAACGGCGTTCTTTTTCATTGTCAGGCAAACCGCATCCGGGTAACGAAAATCACGGCGCCCCGGATAAATGGGCATTTTGAACGAATCCGGATATTGCTTAAACATGGCCATTTGGCCTGGAGTTAGTTTGTCGGCGTATTGATTGAAATTGCTCCCATCAATGACATACAAAGGTTGATCATCTTTATAAGGGTCAACGAGCGGTTGGCCAATATGGGGTTCATATTCGACGTGGTCCGGCTTTCCTAGCCATTTGCCTGAAAACGCAGGGATTGTCCCATCTTCATTACCAGTTGCTATCGCCCCAGTACATGTAAGCTCTTTACCCAGTTTACTTGCTTCGTCTGCTGAGACTTTCGCCAAAACGGATGTTGAGGGAATCAGCAGCATACTGGCTAATAGCGCGGGGAATCCTTTTTGGTATTTCATGCTTCTCTCCTGTGTTCCTTCACCTGTTTACTTTGCTCAGTTGCCGCAAATCAGTACATCGAAGTGTTTATGTTTGAGTTTCACATATTGATTATTTTATAAGCACAGGTGTGGTGAATCGTCTATTGGGACTATTCACAAAGTCTTATCACGCGATTCTGTAGTCCGTATTGACGATGGAGTGAGCACGCTTCCTTTCAATAATGACAAGGTGAAATACAACTCATTTTTGTAGAAAGGAAGAGCTGATGAAGCAATCGCATATCGATCCGAAAGCGCTACGAAACGCTTTGGGCACATTCACCACGGGTGTCACGATCATCACAACTCGTGATGGAGAGGGACATGCTGTCGGCCTTACCGCAAACAGTTTTAACTCTGTGTCACTAGACCCGCCTTTGGTGCTTTGGAGCCTTGCCAAAACGGCAATGAGTGTGCCGGCATTTACTGAATCAACTCACTGGAATGTGCACGTACTAGCGGCGGAACAACAGTCACTTTCAAACCTTTTTGCTTCCAAAGGTGAAGATAAATTTGCGGGGTTGGAACTCGATAATGGTGTTTCAGACGCTCCACTCATCAAGCAATGTACAGCAAGGTTTCAATGCCGTACTGCATTTACGCATGATGGTGGTGACCACATTATATTTATCGGTGAAGTGATCGCTTTTGACCAACAAGACTTGCCACCGCTAGCGTTTCAATCCGGTCAGTATGCAGTGACAGCAAAAAAGCCTTGGCAAGAGCTCAAGTTGTCGTCAGCAAGTGAAGCATTGGAATGCAGTTATAGTGAAGATTTGCTCGGATATCTGTTGGGACGAGCTCACTTTCAAATGCTAGGAAAATTACAAAAGACGCTCAGTGCTGAAAGCATGACAGCAGCACACTTTTTTGTGCTGTCGGTACTAACTATTCAAGATGATATTTCATTAGAGCAAATTAATGCGCATGTTGATTATGCCGGGCAGGAAATTACTTATGAGCACATGGCTGAGTTGGTTTCTCTTGATGCTGTTAAACAAGATTCAGAGCGATACGTTCTTACTGAAAAAGGCCACAAAGCAGCATTGCTTCATATCTCGGAAGCCAAAGTGATCGAAGAAGAACTGATTGCAGAATTGGGTGAGGGGGATGTAAAAGCGCTAAAAGTGATACTTAAACGTTTAATCCAACACACCGATCCAGGATTGCCAGATCTATGGGCGAACGCATCTTAAGGAGTGTTGCATGAGTGATAATCACATAGCAGAGTTTGGTGAACAGTTATATCAAGCATTGCGTCAACGAAAAACGATAAAACCACTTGTTGAAAACCATGAAAGAGTGTTGTTCAGCATTGATGATGCGTATCAAATGTCTTTGTATGCATTGGCGAAAAGAGAGCAAGACGGTGAGGTTGTAATCGGTAAAAAAATTGGGGTGACCAGTAAAGCCGTTCAGGAGATGTTAAATGTGCATCAACCTGATTTTGGATTTCTTACCGACACTATGCACTATGAAGATGGTGCACAAGTCAGTTTAGCGCAAGCAAAGTTAATTCAGCCACGGGCTGAGGGTGAGATTGCGTTTTGCCTAAAACAAGATTTGATTGGCCCAGGTGTTACTGCGGAACAAGTCATTGAAGCAACAGAATGGGTTGCGCCATGTTTTGAGATTGTCGATTCACGAATTGAAAATTGGCGAATCAGCATCATCGATACGATTGCTGATAATGCGTCGTGCGGCGTGTTTGTGATTGGTGAATCTCGAGTCGATCCAAACACGATTGACTTAGCTCAGGCGCAGATGAAAGTTCATCACAATGGCAAGTTGGCAGCTCAAGGGCAGGGTAGTGCTGTGCAAGGTCATCCAGCTCAAGCTGTTGCTTGGTTGGCGAACACACTAGGAGAGTATGGTATTCCTTTTAAAAAGGGCGAAATCATACTTTCCGGCGCATTAGCTCCTTTAATCGATGCCCATCCGGGAGACCATTTTGAGATGGAAATTGAAGGGCTAGGGAAAGCAAGTATCAGTTTTGTTGCGTGATTTTTCAAACTCAGCAATGCAATTGGACAAACCAAAGGAATGACAAATGAATAAAATCAAATGTGCTCTGATCGGTTCCGGTAACATTGGTACAGATTTATTGTACAAACTGCAACGAAGTGAGGTGCTCGAACCCGTTTGGATGGTCGGTATTGACTCACAATCCGAGGGGTTAGCCAGAGCAAGAGAAGCTGGATTGAAAACCACAGCAATGGGAGTGGATGGTCTGCTTCCCCATGTCGAAGAAGACGAGATAAAGATAGCCTTTGATGCGACCTCTGCTTATGTACATGAAGAAAACTCTCGTAAGCTGAATGCACTGGGTGTGGTGATGGTTGACCTGACACCTGCTGCGATAGGTCCTTATTGTGTTCCCCCTGTGAATTTAAAAAAACTGCCGAATTCAATAATGAATGTCAATATGGTTACGTGTGGAGGGCAAGCGACCATACCGATGGTTGCGGCGGTGTCACGAGTGCAAGATGTTGAATACGGGGAGATTGTTGCTACCGTTTCTTCTCGTTCGGTTGGGCCAGGCACTCGACAAAATGTTGATGAGTTCACTCGAACGACTGCACAAGCCGTGGAAGAGGTTGGGGGAGCAAAATCAGGTAAAGCGATCATTATCATTAATCCAGCAGAACCACCACTAATTATGCGTGACACGATCCATTGCTTGACGAAAGACACGCCTGATCAAGCTGCAATTACCGAGTCAGTGAATGCGATGATTCAAGATGTTCAGCGTTATGTACCCGGATATACGCTCAAAAACGGCCCTATTTTTGATGGTAATAAAGTGTCTATTTTTCTTGAAGTGGAAGGGCTAGGGGACTACCTACCTAAGTATGCGGGCAATCTAGATATCATGACGGCTTCAGCGGCAAAGACAGCTGAAATGCTTGCTGTTGATATGTTGTCAGAAATTGAATCATCCGTTGCAGTGTAAGGAGCGCACCATGGATTTAGACAATAGACAAGTGATCTTGCATGAAATGTCACTTCGTGATGGCATGCATGCGAAACGCCATCAGATCAGCCTTGATGAAATGATGGCTGTGGCGACGAATCTAGACGATGCCGGAATCCCTTTGATTGAGGTGACACACGGTGATGGCTTAGGTGGTTCTTCCTTGAATTATGGTTTCCCGGCACATACGGACGAAGAGTACTTGAGTGCAGTGATTCCAAAGATGAAACAAGCTAAAGTATCCGCGCTGTTACTGCCGGGTATTGGGACGGTAGATCACTTACGTATGGCCCATGACTTAGGGGTTAGCACCATTCGCGTTGCGACACACTGCACTGAAGCTGATGTTTCTCAGCAACATATTGGGCTTGCTCGTGAGTTAGAGATGGACACCGTCGGCTTTTTGATGATGGCGCATATGGCCTCTCCAGAGGCATTAGTTGAACAAGCAAAGCTTATGGAGTCATATGGTGCAAACTGCATCTATTGTACTGATTCTGCAGGATACATGCTGCCGGAGGACGTGACTGCGCGTATCGCTCGCCTTAGAGATGCGCTTAAGCCTGATACCCAAATCGGTTTTCATGGTCATCATAATTTGGGAATGAGTATTCCCAATTCGCTGGCTGCCATGGACGCTGGGGCAATACGTATTGATGTGTCTTCCGCAGGCCTCGGTGCAGGGGCAGGCAATACACCACTGGAGGTGATGGTGGCGGTACTTAATCGAATGAGTATCCATCATGGTGTTGATCTATACAAAGTAATGGACGTGGCTGAAGATATTGTGACGCCATTTATGGAGCAGCCAATTCGAATTGATCGAGATGCGTTGACGCTTGGCTATGCGGGTGTTTACTCCTCATTTTTGTTGTTTGCCAAACGAGCAGAAGCTAAGTTTGGGGTTCCAGCACGCGACATTTTGATGGAATTAGGACGTCAAGGTACCGTTGGTGGCCAAGAAGATATGATTGATGACACCGCAATGACGATGGCAAGACAATCAGTGTGATAAATGAAACTAAGGAGTAGTTATGGGCTCAATTGCAGTCACAGGTTCAGCATCAGGAATCGGTGCTCAAGTTTGTAGAATGTTGGAATCCGAGGGGCATAGCATCATCGGTATTGACCAAAAGACTGACGGCAAATTTACTCGTATCGCAGCAGACCTATCTTCTAAGGTAGGTCGTCAATCTGCGATAGATGAAACGCAACGTCTGTGTGATGGTCAACTTGACGGTATCATTTGTTGTGCTGGAGTGGGGGTGACAGCGCCATCGGCATCTCTTATTGTTGGTGTTAACTTCTTTGGTGTTACTGAACTGGTTGATGGTTTAGCGCCATTGTTGGTTGAATCTGAAAATGCATCTGTGGTTGTTATTGGTTCTGTTGCAGCCACACATCAACAAAAAGAAACAGCAGATCTTGCCCAAGCCATGTTTGATTTCGATGAACAGCAAGCAAACCGTCTTGCAGAGGCTTCAGGGTCAACACATTTAGCTTATGCTGCATCTAAGTTTGCGGTGACGGCGTGGGCTCGTAAGTTATCAGTTTCTATTGCAAGTAAGGGCATTCGCGTAAATGTTGTTGCTCCCGGCGCTGTGGAAACGCCGCTACATCAAGCATCAAAAGATGACCCTCGATTTGGTGAAGCAGTGAAAAACTTTGTTGCGCCAATTGGCCGTAACGGACAGCCAGAAGAAATTGCTAATGCAGTGTCCTTTTTGGTTTCTGATAGGGCGAGTTTTATTAGTGGCAGTGTCCTGTTCGTTGATGGTGGTATGGATGCGATGATGCGTGCAAAGCAATTCTGATGTTTTGATCTTACCAAGTGGCCTCTAGGCCCTAAGTCTGACACGAACCACTAGGTTTACAGGTAACTCTGAGAACTAAGCTTCAGAGTGTGAGTTTTAAAGTAAAGGCTGTTATTTCATTTTCGAAATAACAGCCTTTTTCTTTAAAGCTAACCCCAATGAGGCCGTCCTGCCTATCGTCGTCACGGATGCAAATTTTCGAGAGATAGGTGTCATTTTAGGTCTTCAAATTGTTGCTGTGTTTTCAAAGCAAGTCTTTATCATTGAACCAAGCTTCTTGGTCGTACTTGGAAATATGGGGCGAAAGTAGCATATTGCCCGATAGCATTTTCTGTACTACTCAGAATATTTGCTATTTGCGTTTGGTATGAAATATTGGTGTAAAAAAAGCCAGTCATAAAAGACTGGCTATGAGGCCATTATCTTGAGCTAGAAACTATGCTTTGTGATTATCCAATACCTGAGTGATAGCTCGATCCAACTCTTCTTGAAGAGATTTCGGTAAACGAGAAAACTCATAAGAGAAGTTACGACCTTTCACTCTTTTGCGAGCAAACATGCTCTTAGAGCTGAATTGGGCTAGTGTAGTTACTTCCGCTTTCTCTTTTTCTTGTTTTTTCTTCTTCTATCTTTAATTCATTTTTAATCAAAGAAACAATGGCATCTTTTTGGTCTTGTGTAGAATATTCAGCCTGAATATTGACAAGCTTTTGCTCGATATTCTGAATGAACACCGACAAGATACCCGGGTTTGAACAAACTTTCATTACCTTATCAAGCAAAGTGTAATCGGGATGTGAAAGAGCATTCACCACCGGGAATAGTTTTACAAGTTCGTCATCAATACTTGCTGCTTTGATGGCCTTACTCACACCTGCTTGACTCAACCCAACTTGAGCGGCAATTTCAGCTTGAGTAATACCCTCATTGGATTGTTTTATTGCCAAGCATTGCTTACCGATTTCACGTAAGTTGTGTTCTTTAGCCGTTTGTAGCTGTTTGGCTAATGCTTTTGCATCGGCAATAGAGATGTGGTCTCGTGTCACTAAGATACGAAATTCTTTAACTTTCCCCTCTTGCAACAAAAACCAAGCACGACGACGTGAACCATCTAAAATATCCAGCTTTCCTTCAACTTCTCGGCCAACAGCAGGGTAGAATTGTTGAAATTCTAGAGAGTTAAGATCTTGAAGTGATTCCTTTGTAAGCATTGACTGATCGCGACCATTCACATCAAAAGTGACGTAAGTGTCATCACGAACTTGTTCGTATGACAAGGTTACTTCGCTAAATGTCGCAGACTCACCAGACGCGAGTTGCCATGTCATACTTTGGCCGACAGATTCGATACCAAACTGTTTTTGCAAGTACTCAGCGGGAGAGTGCCCACTTTTTTCTAGCTCGTTACTTAATTGTCGAGTTAGCGAGTTTAAGTTTGCTTGTGCTGCTGCTTGCTGTGCTTCAGCTGAGCCTAATGCATTTCCTAGAGGGCTACCACCACGTTTTTTAGCCATTATGCTTGCTCCTGTTCACGCCAAACGTTCACAATATCGCGCAAGATTTGACTTGTTACCTCGTAACTATTTTGCTGCGCAGACTGGAAAGTGGCTTTACTTTTTGGGTATTCACTTTTTGACATATCAAAAACGGTTGAAAGCAGTGATGATGCCTGACGCACGGCTTCACTGTGTTTAAATTCTTTGGAGTAGATATAAGGTGCGAAATTGTCGTAAAGACTGTTCATCAATTCTGTTGTTGTAGAGCTATCACGATGGTTAGTCAGCATGATTTTCATGAAGTCATAGCCTTGGTGATTTGCGTTCGCCAAAAGAGCCCAAACTTGAGGGATATAGCTGAAGTAAGAACAGGTCGCATCAATGTCATTTTCAGTGATAGACAATGGGAATACCACGCTTGTTGCTGCAAAGTAAGCGTTGTAAGTAGCGTAACCGAGAGACGGAGGCGTATCGATAATGATGATATCGAACTCGTCACGAACGGCGTCAATAATATCGCTTAGGATAGAATATGGTGACGCAAGTTTGTGGCTAAACACTTGCTCATGAAACCAACCTTCAATTGCTCGGTCTGTCTGAGACGCGGGTAAAATACGTAGGTTAGGAATTGTCGTCGCAAGAAAAGCATCCGATACCGCTTGATCAAATGTTTCTCCTTCATCCAATTCGAAGTTACGCATCATCAGATCGCCGACAGAAAGGTTACCCTCTTGTTCTGCTTCTGGAGCGTAGTACATTGATAGTGTCGCCTGACCGTCCATATCAATTAGACCAATGCGGTACTCCTGATGAAACTCTGTTGCTAAGCCTGACGCGATGGTCGCCGCGGACACTGTTTTACCCACACCACCTTTCTGGTTTTGGATAACGACAACTTGTAACTTTTGATCGTTGCTGCGGATGAACTTGTTTTCTTTACGAAGGGTTTCTGGCAACAAATCGCGTACACGGTACATTTCTTCAATGTCGATATTCCACTGAGAATCTTCATGTCGACGCGGATCAATGTTAGCGGCAGCGACGTACTTATCTAGGGTTTTTGCGTCAATCCCTAAGTAAGTAGAAGCTTCTGCGCGAGTAAAGTTACGTAACTCTTTGCGATGATTAGCTAAAAGACGTAGGTTGCGGCGTTTGATGTAAGAATCCGCGCCATCTTTTAGTGATTGAAAAGTTGCTGTCGTTTGTTGAGTGTCCAT